>CANQXB010000026.1 GCA_947627805.1 uncultured Bacilli bacterium | reverse complement strand
ACAATACCGCCAGGATGTTGACCTGTCGTTCTTTTAACACCGACACAACCTTGGGCCAGTCTTTCTACTTCGATACTGCGCATCACAATATTTTTATCTTCACAATAGCCTTTAACAAAGCCATAAGCCGTTTTGTCAGCCACCGTTCCAATGGTTCCCGCTCTATATACATTATCTTCTCCAAATAAAACTTTGGTATATTCATGCGCGGCAGCTTGGTTTAAATCGGAGAAGTTTAAATCGATATCAGGAACTTTATCAGCATTAAAACCTAAGAAAGTGGCAAAAGGCATGTCTTCGCCATCTTTAAGCATTTTCGTTCCACATTTAGGACAATCTTTATCAGGAAGGTCAAAACCAATACTATATTTAATAGCTAACTCATTACCTTCTTCATCTTTAAAAATCGAATGTTTACATTTAGGACAACGATAATGACTAGGTAGCGGATTAACCTCCGTTATGCCCATCATCGTAGCGACAAAAGAAGAACCAACAGAACCTCTTGAACCTACTAAAAAGCCATCATCATTACTTTTTTTAACTAATTTTTGGGCAATTAAATAAATAACATCAAAGCCACCCCCGATGATACCTTTCAATTCTTGTTCAATGCGGTCTTTAATATTAGCAGGAAGAGGATCCCCATACCACTCTTTGGCTCTTGTATAAACCATATCTTCCACTATTTCTTTGGAATTTTCAATTTTAGGAGAGAAAGGTACCCCACCTGTTTCAATAATAACTTCCACAATTTCACATTTATCGGCAATTTTACCTGGATTAGTTACAACTATTTCTTTGGCTTTTTCACTTCCTAGAAATGAGAAAGCCTCCAACATTTCTTTAGTTGTATAAAAATGCATATCTGGAACATCTATTCCTCTTTTATTTAAAGGATGTAGTTTACCATTGAACCTTTGAGCTACGATAATATCACGATAAATTTTATCTTCCCTTGTTAAATGATGAGCATCACTCGTTGCACATACCATTACTCCGGCCTCTTCAGCTACTCTCACAATTTTTTTAATTTGGGTATAAATATCGGAAATACTTTTAATTAAACTTGAATCCATTTGAACAAGATAAGAATAAACTTCTGGTGGTTGAACTTCAATATAATCATAATATTGCATCATCTTCGCTAATTCTTCATCTTCTTTATTAAAGGAAGCCTCAAATATTTCCCCATTAACACAACCACTACCAAATAAAAGACCTTCTCGATGTTTATTTAATTCATCTCTTGGTAACTTAGTTTGGTCACCCTTAAATAGATATTTGGTATTAGCATAACTTATAATTTTAAATAAATTTTTTAAACCAACTTTATTTTGAACTAACACCGACATATGAAAAGGACGGGAAAATTTAAGTAAAGCCTCTTGGTCAACAGAATCATATAATTTTTGGGTTGTTTCAATATTACGATTACTTAAAACTTTACTCATTTTATAGAAGGCAATGGCGGTTCCTTCACTATCGTAATCTCCTCTGTGGTGCGACTCTTCATCCCAAGGAACATCTAAATTCTTGACTAAAGTGGAAAGTTTATGATTTTTCCATTCGGGATAAAGCATTCTTGCCATTCCCATTGTATCAATAACTGTGCTATTAAATTCCCCTAAGTTATATTTACTCATCGCTGCACTGATAAAACCAATATCAAATTTCGCATTATGAGCGACTAGTGGACAATCACCAACAAACTCTAAGAAACGTTTCGTGACATTTTCTTCCGTATCTTTATCTTTTAACATTTCATCAGTAATATTCGTAAGTTCCACAATTTTATTAGGAAGCATTCTTCCGGGATTTATTAATTCATCAAAATGTTCGGTTACTTCCCCATTTTTAATTTTAACAGCCCCAATTTCAATCATTTGGTCTACAAAAGGAGTAAAACCAGTTGTTTCAGTATCGAATACGACAAACTCCGTTTCTAATAAATCATAATCTTTTAAATTAAAGATAAGCTCGTTTTCATTATTAACGATACTCATTTCGGCTCCATAAATAACTTTAAATTTATCTTCTTCTTTTTCGATTCCTTTATTAATATCACAAACGGCATGATATAAATCAGGGTAGGCTTGCAAACAGTTATGGTCGGTAACTGCTACCGCTTTATGGCCTAACTTATGAGCAAATTTTACTAAATCTTTAGCTTCAATTACCCCATCCATGGCACTCATTTTTGTATGAGCATGTAATTCTACTCTTTTTTCTTCTTCTAAATCGGTAACCATTTCATCTTTACTTTTAATTTTTTCAATACTACGCCCATTTAAAACCATTTGTCTTAAAAAATTGTCCATTTCCACATTACCATAAATACGATACCAATTACCAACTTTTAAACCTTTTTTAATTTGGTCGTATTCTTCTTTTTTAAACCTCACAAATTTAACTAAAAAACTATCTGTTTTATCACTAACTTTTAAATTGATAATATAAGCCGTCGCCTTTTGACCTTTTCTTTCACTAGCATCAATTCCAAAAACATAGCCTTCAATAATTACCCCTTTAGCTTCACCAATAATATTTTTTAACGACGTAATTTCTCCATCTTTATGAAAGCCAAAAATAACCGGACTATCTTCTTTAGTTTCTAACTTTATTTCCTTGGTACTTTCGATTTCTTTTTGAATTTCTAAAGCTAATTCTTTATTTAAAACAAATTTTACTTCATATTCTCCTAAACCATAATTTTTTAAATTAGTGGTTAATTTTTCCATAAACTCATCTTGGGTATCTGTTATTTCACTAGTTGTTTCTAAATAAATTGTTTTATCTTTAACTTCTTTTAAAGCTCCAATAGTTCCTACTAAGGAAGGATGTTCAAAAATAATATTTTCTAAAATAATTTTAGTATATTCCGATAAGTCTTCGGCGGTTATATTATCATATATTAATTCAATATAACATTTATCAACCCCATTTATTCCTTTTTTGGCAGATTCAAAAAGATTAGTTACTACTTCATAACTTAAAACACGCGGATTTTTTAAATATACCGTATAAACTTTACTTTCTCTATTATAAATTACTTTACTTATTTGCATATCTTTAAAATCTTCAAGATATTCCATATCTATACTTTTTAAAAATCTAACTAATTCTTCCATAGTTGTTACTCCTTAACTAATCTATTTACTATTATACTATATTTATCATATCTTTTTGAGACTTTTCCCCATATTTTTATCATATCATTTTTTTGCAAATTTTGCATATAAGAAAAATTATTAGGGAAAACCGTAAAATCACAACAATAAGTTTCATCACTAGCCCGAATAAAGCCCATATCTTCCCCTTTTTTAGTCTTAATAAAACTTACATCTTCAATCATAACATAACAAACAATATCTTTAAAACAATTTTCTTTAATTTTTTCTAATTTCATTACTTCATTTTCACTATATTTAGAAGCGGGATGATTACTTAAGAAAAAATCATAAACAGCTTCTTCATTACTTCTTAACTCTTCCGCTGTAAACTCTTCTTCTTTTAGAATATCAGGAATTAAAGCATATTCTCCTAAATCATAAGATAAAGAACCATAATTAATTAAAGCATCTAAATTATTTATTAAAGTCTTAGTATTATAACCAAAATCATTTAAAGCCCCCGCTTTAATTAAAATAGTATAATCATTTTTGGTTAGCATTTGATAAGTTCTTTTAAAGAAATCAAATATATCTTTATAAATTCCTAATCTTTCTCTTTCTTCTAATATTTTAGTAATATTATCTTTTTTAAAATTTTTAATAATAGTAAAAGGTAAATATACTTGTTTATCTTTTAAAACATATCTAACACTTGAAATATTGATATTAACAGGATTAATTTGATAATGATATTTTTTAAGTTCATTTAAATATAATTTAATTTTATTACTTCCCGTAATACTCTCTAAAAGTTCAAAGGTAAATAAAGCCCGATAATGGACTTTTAAATAAGCCATTTGATAAGAGACATAAGCATAAGAAACACTATGAGCCTTATTAAAACCATAAGAAGCAAAAGATAAAATATGTTCAAAAATATTTTGAGCTAAGCTAATTTCATAACCATTTTTAACACATCTTTTGATAAATTCTTCTCGCGTATTTTCCATTATTTGCATTTTCTTTTTAGCCATTGCTCTTCTTATATTATCAGCTTCCGCATAAGTAAAAGAAGCCATTTTAACTAAAATGCTCATAACTTGTTCTTGATAGATTATAACCCCATAAGTTTCTTTTAAAATATCTTTTAAATGCTCATGATAATATTCAACTTTTTCTAAACCATTTTTTCTTTTAATATAAGTTTCTAATTCTCGGCTTGGTCCCGGTCTTACTAAGGCAATCGCGGCCACTAACTCAGCAAAATTTTGCGGTTTAAATTTCACTAAAACATTTTTAAAAGCTTTGGTTTCAAATTGAAAGATGCCATCAGTATCAGCCATTTTAAATAAATCATATACTTTTTCATCATCTAAAGGAATATCTTTTAAATTAAAACTCTCTATATTTTTAATAATATTACTAATTGTACTTAAATTTTTTAAAGCTAAAAAATCCATTTTTAAAAGACCTAAATCTTCTAAATGCTCCATAGTTACTCCCGTTAAATAAACATCATTATTTTTATACATCGGAATAATTTCATCTAAAGGACGGTCGGCAATAACAATTCCCGCGGCATGAGTACTAATATTTTTCTTTAAACCTTCTAATTTTAAACTAACTTTATAAACTTCTTTTAAATTAGGATAAGTTTTTAAATAAGCATTAACATCTTTACTAGTTAAATTTCCTTTTAAATTTTTAGTTCCATCAATAACTTTTAAAAACTTATTTAAAAGCCGGTCTTCAATTTTAAAAATGCCTCCCACTTCTCTTAAAACTAATCTCGTTTTTAAAGTGGCAAAAGTAATTCCTCCTGATACATTAAGCTTCCCATACTTATTCTTAACATAATTAATTACTTCTTCTCTTTTCGTATTATCAAAGTCAATATCAATATCAGGCATCGATACTCTTTCGGGATTTAAAAATCTTTCAAATAATAAATTATATTTAATGGGGTCAATATCGGTAATCCCAATCACAAAACTTACTAAAGAACCAGCCGCACTACCTCTTCCAGGGCCCACTAAAATACCATTTTTCTTAGCATATAAAACATAATCATAAACAATTAAAAAGTAATCAACAAACCCCATTTTATTAATAACTCTAAGTTCATATTTTAATCTATCAAAATAATTACGTGGAACATTTCCTTTTAATCTTTTTTGTAATCCTTTTAAACATAAATTTTTTAAAAATTCTAAAGAATCAATATCTTTATTATATTTAGGTATATATCTTTTTCCTAAAGTAATCTTAACATTTAATAAATTATTTACTTCTTCTAATTTTTCTTCATCAAAAGAAGTAATATTAAAATTAAAATAATTATCATAATATTTATTACTTTCTTCTTCCCTTAAAATATCTAAATATTTTAAATAGGCTAAATCTTCTTTAGAAAAACATTTAATATCATTTAAATAAACAACTTTTTGACTTTTAATTAAAGCATTTTTAAGTTCAACTTCATCTCTATAACCAATATATAAATTCTTAAAAAAAGATAGCTCATCATATATTTCCATACTTTCTAAAGGAATAATTGAAAGAATATTATCAGCATCCATTTTTAATTCCATAATACTAATATTTCTTTCCGTAATAATAGTATTTATTTTTAATAAGTTCTTATAACCACTTTCATTTTGAGCATATAAATATATTTTATGATTATTTAATTCTATTTCTAAACCAATAAGCGGTTTTATTTTATTTTCTTGACATTTCTTATAAAATTCAATTACTCCAAATAAATTGGTATCACATATACCACAACTTTTAATATTTTTTTGCACACAAAATTTAATTAAATCATCTATTTTAATTAAACTTTTAAGTAAACTATAATCAGTTGTCACTTTAAGTGGTATATACATAAAAACTCCTTTAAATATATTATAACATTACTTGAAAACATTTGACATATCTTTTAATATATGGTAAAGTTTTTAAAGGAAAAAGGAGGCATTCTTATGGCTAAAAAAATAACAAATAAAAAACCTTTAACAGGTAATTTAAGAAGCCATGCTTTAAATGCTACAAAAATGAAACAAAAACCTAATTTACAAAAAAAGACAATTGATGGTAAAAAAGTAATTATTAGTGCAAGAGAAGCGAAAAAATTAAAATAATCTAGAAATTAAACTCTAGATTATTTTTTATTTTAACTTTGAGGCATTACCCCTGATATTATGAAAGGATTTTCTTTAGTTCCTTCTCCAGATAAATTTATTTCAGATTGAAGATAGAAAACTGGGCGGGCAGAAAATGAACTGCTCATACCTGTCTTACTTAAAGATCCACCCACACTCCATGCACTACCAGAAGCATGCCTACTCATAGTCCATTCATAAATAGCATCATCTTTTAATGTAGAATTTGTACTCCAGCCATTTTTTATATATAACCAGTTATTCGTATTTGTTTCTCCTGCATTTTTATAGTCTGTTGCATACATTAATCCTATTTGACTTTCTTCTGTATATGATGTTGTTGGCTCCAAATCTGGTAAATAAGCAAAATCGGCATTGTACCAACTGTGACTTGTAATTAGTCTTTCCCAATATTCTCCAGTTTCCCATTTAGTACTTATTGCATCATTTAAAAAAGTTGTATTTAAATAGGTTTTCATAATTGATGCATCCCATTTAATATCGATATTTGAACTATGCCACTTGCAACTTGTACTTGATGGGGTAGCTTTAATTATTTTAAGTTGGTTAGCTTTCAATCCTATTGTATTATCATCTTCACTAGTTACTCCAATTACTCGATACATATAATTTTCTGGATTACTTGTACATTTCGATAAATTTGTTGTTCCAAAACAAATATAATTATGCGTTACCTCTGTTGCTTTTCCTTTAAAACGATACATTCCATCTACGGCCGTTAGATTTCCATTGGCAAAAGTTGTTCCTCCTTTTTGTTTTAATAATTCTAAAGGTGGTGTCCCTTTTGCAAAATATAAGGTACAATACACACTGCTTGTAGTATTTATTGTTGCTGTATATGTACTTAAATCAAATTGAATTATGTCTGTACTTTCCACTAATGCTCCATTACCATCATAACATCTTGAACCAACAAATCCATGAGTTGTTGAACTTGGCCAAACATTTCTATTTTCGGCTTCTTTCCAAGTATTATCTTCTTGTTGAACCATTACCGCTAATGTTTGTCTTTTATTTTTTAATGGCATTGTTAATACATCATCTAGTACTACTTTATTATCTGGTTTAGATAATAAATATAATGATATAACTTCTACAACTAATAATATTATTACAATACTTTTTAAAATCGTTTTTCTTTTCATAATTACTTCCTTTCTATTTTTTAAAATAAGCAAAGCATACATTTGGGCCAACTGAAGATACTTTAAATCCCGTATCGCTAGCATAATCGAATTTAGTTATATTGTCTTCATAATCACATACATGTCCAACCAATTGCCAACTTTTATCAATTTCATTAGTAAATTTATATTTTTTACTATTATACTCATTTGGACCATTAACATCTTCTATAAAGGCATAAATAGATATATCACCATCTACATAATTATTATTGGAAGTATCAATATCATAATATAATCTACATGTTACTTGACTTGGTTTTGTTTCACTATATTTTATACTTATGCTGCCATTTTCATTTACTTTATAATAATTGTTATCTTGATATTCAACTTCATTACCTTTTGCCGGGTAACAATTACTGGCGGTACTATTTAAAACATAGCCTCCCACCGGTATAAATTTTCTTTCCTTATATTTTTTAGTATCACTAGATATCTGAGTATAAAAGATAACATTAATATCAGTTTCTGAATTTACTGGTCCTTGTTTAACATTTTCACCATCACCACTAAAATCTCCTATTTTAGTATTAAACAAAGGTAATTCAATACTTTCGTTATAAAAAGCATGGGTATCTTTTAAGATTAATTTAAATAAGGTTAGAAATACAATAATAAAAAGAATTCCTATCAAAATATATATTTTTTTATTTTCTAAATTCTTTAACATTTTACCTCCTTTTTATATTGTTGATATTAAATAATTAAATTTACATATATGATATTATATGTCATATATATTATAAATTAATGTCAAACAAAAAGCAAGACAAAATATGACATTTTATACCATAATAAAACTTATCATAAAATGACATAATTAATATGAGGTGATAAATTGTTATTTAAAGAATACAGATTAAAAGCTGGATTAACTCAAGAAGAATTAGCAGAACAATTAGATATTACTTGGAGACAAATGCAAAGAATTGAAAAGGAAAAAAGTAAACCTTCTTTTCAAACACTAAAAAAACTTATATTAATTCTTAACATAAGTGACGAAGATATTGTTAAATATATAAAAGAAATTTATTAAAGTACCAAAAACGATGGTTAGAGGATTGACTCTAACCTTTTTTTATACGAAAAAGAAGATAAGTTAATATCTTCTCATGAATGAATTATAAATGGATTGTCTGCTGTTCCTTCACCTGTTAAAGTAATATCTGGTGTTAAGTAGAAGACTGGGCGAATTTGAACTAAAGTATCTAAACCATAGTAGAGTAAAGCACTACCAGAATTTACTTGCCATGCAGAATAATATTCGTAGTTAAATTCTTGACCATACCTACTCATGGTCCATTCTTCCTCTTGGGCATTCCCAGTCCATCCGTTTTTTATAAATAACCAATTAGTTGATGATCCATCTTTATAGGCATTCTTATAATCTGTCATATACATTAAACCTACTTGACTTACTTCTTCTGTCCACGATGTTTTCGGTTCTTCATTTGGTGTGCCACTAACATCGGCATTATACCATTTATGATTAGTTATCAAGCCTTGCCAAAATGTTCCATTTTCCCATTTATCTACTGCATCTGTTAAGAATGTTGTATTTAAATATTTTTTTATATTTGAATCTTCCCATTTAATATTTTCTCTATGATTACCATACCATGTTTGTTCTTTACTTAGCGGAATCGCTTTAATTATCTTTAATTGATTGGCTTTTAATCCTATGGTATTATCATCTGATGAAGTTACTCCGATTATTCTATACATGAAATTATTTGGATTACCTGTACATGTGTCTTTATTTGTTGTTCCAAAACATATATAATTATTGGTTACTTGAGTAGCTGTCCCGTAATAACGATACATTCCATCTACAGTATTGTCTTGTAAGGTGCTTTTCGCATCTTTATCTTTTAAATAATCCTTTGGTGGTTTGGATCTTGTACTAAATTTATATTGTTTAGCATTATTTTGTGTTCCATTTCCTGCTTTGTCTTTTAAGTAGATCCAGAATGTGTATTCTGTTCCACCTTCTAAGCCAGTATATTGATTGGTATTTTCAGTTTTACATGTGTATTGGCCTGTTTGAGCTTGGGCATAACAATATTCTGTTACTCCACTTAAATCTTCATTTGGTGTTACACTTATCGTGATGAAGTTTTCTGTGGTGGTAGTTGCCTCTACTTTGTTTATGGTTGGAGCTGTCTTATCATAGATGATTGTGTCACTTTTCTCTATTGATTTATTTCCGGCTTTATCTCTTATATAACCTTTTACTACTTTGGGACCTTCTGTTTCTGTTGCAAATGTATATTGTGTACTTGTATTGATTGCTTGCCATCTACAACTATTTATATCTCCTTCCGTTATACACATCTCATTTATATTTTTATTATTATTTCCCCAACTTAGATATACTGTATTGATATTTTGATTAGTATATTTTGGTTGTATATTATTTTCTTTTATATAAAAAGTATTTATGATTGGTTTAAAGTTTCCTATTTTAGCTTTAAATATTTGAATAGGTGTTGTTTCACTATTATAAAAAGCATGGGTATCTTTTATCATTGTACTTATTAAGGTTACTAATATTACTCCTAGAGT
>CANQXB010000025.1 GCA_947627805.1 uncultured Bacilli bacterium | reverse complement strand
GAAAAAATATTATCTATTGGTTTATTTTTATAAATATTTTTTTAACTCATCAATATTTTTTTCTAAAGTACTTTTTAGCTTATTAGCTAAGACAACTATTTCGGCATCAATATTATTATATGCATTTATTTTTTCCGTTATTTCAATAACTCCCTTATTAGAGCCTTCCATCATCATTTTGGCAATTACTTTATCGCTATCTTCTTTCATTAAATTCATTTCAGCCATCATTTTGGTACTCATCTTAGCCATCATACCAATTTCTTCGTTAGATTTACCATACTTTTTTAAAATGTCTTTAGCTTCTTTACAAATTTCTTCGTAATCTTCCTTTTGACTTTTTAAAAGTTTAGTAAATTTTTCATTACTACTTTTTGTAATTACATCATCAATCCCAATAATACCCATCTCAGCATTCTTATAAATGTAATTTAAAAACTCTACTTCTTCACTCATATTCTTTTTCAAAATAAAATCACCCATTTCTATTATGAGTGATTTATTAATTTTTATACTTCTTGAACAACGGCAATTATCATCGGTTTACATTCAGTTTCTTCATATAAATAATTACTTAATTCTTCTCTTATCTCCACTTTAATTTTATTATAATCCACATAACTTGGCGTAATATTCCTATTTATAATATTTTCACAAATTTTCTTTATTTCCTCAATTAAATAGGCGGAATCTTTAACATAGATAAATCCTCTTGATGTAACTTCCGGCCCCACTAACATAACTTTATCTTTTTTAGAAATCGTGGCACTTATTAAAACTATGCCATTTTCCGATAACATTTCTCTATCTTTAATAACCAGTTCGCCAATATCTTCTGATGATTTACCATCAATTAAAACATCATTTACTTTAATCATGTCTCCATTTTGAACAAGTTCACCATTTTCAAAAGTAACAACATCACCATTTTGTTTTAAAATAATATTGTCCCCTTTAATACCTAGGCGACTTGCCAAATTAGCATTATTAACCATATACCGATATTCCCCTTTAACGGGCATATAGTATTTAGGTTGCACTAGTTTTATCATAAGCATTATATCTTCACTTGATGGGTGATGTAAGATAATTTTATCACTTGGTAAATTTTCAATATTACAGCCAAATTTAGCAAGTTCATTTTCAAGTTTTACTAAAGTTTTTTCATTACTATCATATCTTGGCTCCGCAAAAACTATGGTATCACTATTTTTTAAATTGATATATTTATCGTAACCATGTAAGATTTTACTAACATTAGCATAAGGATTAGTTCTTTCATCACTAATTAAAAGAATAGCATTGTCATCTTCAATATTAGATAAATCCCCAATAATGTCTTTTTCTACTTCTAAATATTTTTCCTTGATTGCAAAATTAACAACATTTTGGAGTTTCTTTCCCATAATAACTATTTTACGGTGCGTATTTCTTGCGGCATTAAAAATATCAGTAATCGTATATAAATGATATGGTAAAAGGGAGAATATTATTCTTTTTTCATTATGTTTTATAATATCTTTAAAGTAATCTTCTAAATGATGATTTGGTGATGTATGTCCCTTTTTCTCGGAAAAAGAAGATTCACACATCATACATAAAACTCCTTGTTTACCAATATAAGCAATTTTACCTAAATCCATGTCATAAGAACCAAGCATTGTTGGATCAACAACAAAGTCCCCGGTATAACAAATAGCCCCATCTTTAGAATTTATAACATACATAACTGCATCAGGTATACTATGCGATACTGATATTGGAAATATAGAAATCCCATTATCAAAATTAATTTTTCGATGCGGTTTTATTTCGACAACATTTTTAGTAACTCCATATTCCTCTAAAACAAATTTGGTGAATTTTGTCGCAAAGATTTTAACATTTGGTAAAACTTTAACTAAATCAGGAGTACTTCCTAAATTTTCACTATGACCATGGGTAATAAATAAACCTTTTATTCTTTTCTTATTTTTAACAAGATAACTAAAATCAGGCATAATATAATCAATACCTAATAAACTAGAACTAGCATATTTAAGTCCTGAATCAAAAACAAATATATCGTTATCTATTTCAACTACATAACAATTTTTGCCATTTTCAGCAAGACCACCCAAGCCAAAAATTCTTATTTTACTCAATATAATCACTCTTTCTAAAAAGTTCTTTTCATCGATAATAATTATATCAAAAAAAAAGGCTTAAGTCTAGCCTATTTCTTAATGATAACTTTTAATTTCTTTATTTATTTATCTTCTTTTTTTCTTTTCTAGCCATTCTTGATTATTACTTAAAAAATTATATCTATCTTTTTCTAATTTTTCTAAACTACTTCCATAATGATAGAATCTTTGCAATTCTCCATGATAAGCATCTAAAAGATTATGAATAATTTCGAGTTCCTTACCTCTTGGCATATAAATAGTTATAATATAATCATCACTTTTAGTATCTTTATCTATTTCAAAGTTTATTTGATAAGATTCTAATAAACTTTTAACATATTTAAGATGATTAGATTCAATATGTAAATATAAATCTCTAAATATTTTATTTTTAGAAAATGCATAATTTAAAATAGCTTCTCTAATACAATTGCCAAATCTATACTTTAAATAATTATAATCAGATAAGTATTGTTGTTCTTCTTTAATATCTTTTTCCATTTCCTCTTTATCTAAAATAGATATATGAGATAATTCCTTTTTATAAGCATTAATAATATCTTCTTCGGTTAAATTATCTTTTTGACTAGAATAAATTCTACCTGGAAAATAATAAGTGTAAAAATCCATTAACTCGTATTTTTTTAAGAATGTTAATAAATGTTTTACTTCAATTATTAAAGCCTTTTCTAGATATTGAAAATATTTTTCTTTGATATCTTCCTCATCTTCACATTTACATTTATTGATTATATTACCTAAATTATTTCTAACAAATTTTTGATAAGCTTCTGTTTCTTCAAAAGCATTAATATCTTCTAAAACAGTTATAATTTGAAATAAATTGGGATAAGCACTTTTAGTTATGTAAGCCATTTTATCACTTCCTTAATTAATTATTTATTTTAGCATACTATTTTTTTATAAACAAGTTTTTAATAAAAAAGAAATTGGTAAGTTAATTGCTTACCAATTTTGTATTTAAAAAGAGCGATTATATTTAAAAAAATAATATAATTTAAATTCGATATAATTTAAAACAGTAGTTTAAAAGAATAATTATAACGATTATTCTTTAATTTTCCGAATATCTTCTTCGGAATAATTAGTAACCTTAGATATTTCTCTTACAGACATTCCTGTTTTTAATAAATTTTTGATAATCTTTTTCACTTTTTTCTTCCCCTTTTTCTCCGCTTTCTGATAACCTTCATTGTAAAGTATATTATCAATAATTAAATTATCTTCCGAAGAATCACAGTTTTCACAATCTTCATTTTTTAATCTTATTTTTATTTCGTCGATTAATTTTGTAATAGTATGATTTAAATCGGATAAAGAAAGAGGTATATCTATCCTTTTTATTTCTTGGCTAGTATCATCTTTTTCAAAATCATTAACATCTTTTTCTTCTTCTAATAACTTAATATTAATTTGATATTCTTCTTTTGCTATCATCTTTTCTACTCCTTTCATTAGCAAAATAAATTTTTAAAATTGCTAATTCTATTTATTAGTAATTTTATTTTCTTCGCTTATAAGTTCACTTAAATTAATAATTTTTAAATCATGATAATTAATTTCATTTAAAAGTAATTTATAATCTGTTAAATTAACACTATCATTAATATAAATAATATAACCACTTCTTACTTTATCTTTAATACTAGCTAAATTATAACTATTTAAAGTTAAAGAAGCTTCCACTAAATATTTTTTGTTTTTTAAACAAATATCTTTAATATTATTATCAATATAACAAATATTTTTATTAACATTATTATTATTTAACATGGTTTCTACTTTGTTATATTCTAAATAATCATTATTAATTTGTTCATATTTACTATTTTTATCAAAAGTATTACTATCAACAAGTCTTGTAATATTAATATTTTGTTTAGTACTAAAATTTAAAATTTCGATATTGTCTTTAACTATTAAAGAAACACTTTTTTTAGATTCATTACCATATTTAATTATTTTATCTTTGTTATTTTCTAAAGATACTTCGGGGACAATTTTATCATATTCTAAATAATAAGAATTAAAAGTATCTAAATAACGCATATTATTATAACTCTTTAAAACATTGACAGCATAGCCATTAAGACCCGGAATTATATAATCTTTCGTAATGATAGCACTAACAGCCTCCACGTTATAATCACTACTACTTTTATTAATTTCATTAACTAAACTGCTATTATTGATTACAATATTACTCATCTTTTCGGTATAATAGAAGCCTACTAGTAAAATTGCTGCAATTCCCATATATTTAAAAAGATTTTTCATATATTCACCTTAATAAATTATAATAATATTTAGCATATTTATTCCTTAATTTAAGTCATCTCCTCAAGCAAATCAGCATCTTCTTTAGGAAGATCTTTCTTTTTATTAGAAGATAAAAAGGTAACTCTCTCGGCAATAACATCAGTAACATAGTGAATTTTACTATTCTCATCTAAATATTTACTAGTTTGTAGTCTTCCTCTAATGCCAATCACATCCCCAACATGGCAATACTCTGTTGTCGTGGCCGCAATACTATTCCATAAAATACAGCGAATAAAATCGGTTTCGTAGATTCCTTCGGGATTTTTAAAATTACGATTAACAGCTAAAATAACACTCGTCACTTTCTTATTATCATCAAGTTCTAATATCTCAGGGTTTTGCGTCAGTCTACCGACGAGAATTACGCTATTCATATTTTACACCTCCTCTCTTTTAAAACAATTTAGCATTAATTTTATTTTTTTCCTAATTGCCAAATTTCTAGAAAATTGGTAAAAAATATTGGTTAAGAATTTCAATTTTTCTTTTATATTAGTTAAAAAAAATACCAATTCTTAACAAATTGGTAAATTTACATATTTTACATATATTTGACACTAGTCTTTAATGAGACGATTTAGTTCTACGGCATATTCCATTGGAAGTTCTTTTTTAAAATCTGCGATGAAACCCATAACTATTAATTCTTTAGCTTTATCTTCCGACAAACCTTTACTCATTAAATAATTAAGTTTTTCCTCACTAACCTTCGAAATTGTCGCTTCATGTTCTAAAGTACTTGTTTCATTATAAGAAATATTTTTAGGATAAGTATTACTACTTGATTTATTATCTAAAATTAAGGTATCACATTTTACTTTGGCCATCGCATGACTAGCTTTTTGGGTAATCTTAACCGTACCCCGGTAATTACTTACTCCCGTATCTTCGGCAATACTTTTACTAATGATATTACTTTTGGTATTTTTACCTATGTGAATCATTTTAGCTCCGGCATCTAAAACTTGCCCTCTTTTAGCATAAGCAATTGATAAACTACTACCAATAGAATTATCGCCTTTTAAAATACAACTAGGGTATTTCATCGTAAGTTTACTGCCAATATTACCATCTACCCATTCCATGATGCCACCTTCATCCACAATGGCTCTTTTGGTAACTAAATTATAAACATCCGTCGACCAGTTTTGAATAGTAGAATACCGAACTCGCGAATTTTTACCGACATAAATTTCAACCACTCCAGCATGTAAAGAAGAGGTGGAATAACTTTTCGCGGTACATCCTTCAATATATTCTAAACTACTATCATCATCCACAATAATAATGGTTCTTTCAAATTGTCCTAAAGATTCACTGTCAATGCGGAAATAACTTTGCAAAGGCCTATCTAAATGAGTATGAGGAGGAATATAAATAAATGATCCCCCACTCCATAAAGCCCCATTTAAAGCCGTATATTTATTTTCATTATATTTAACTAAATTATTAAAATATTTATAGAAAAGTTCAGGATGTTTTTTTAAAGCATCATCTGTACTCATAAAAATAATATCTTTATCTGTTTTATTATGATGATAAAAAACTTCACTTTCATATTGATTAGATACTCCATCAAGATATTTTTCTTCGGCCTCAATTACTCCTAAAGAAGCAAAGGTATTTTTAATATCAGTATTGACATTTTCCCATTTATTTTCGACTTTCTCTATATCACTATGATAGTAATTAATATTATTAAAATCTAAATCTATTTTTGGCCCAAAAGTTGGATTAGGCATTTCCAAAAAAGCCGAAAAAGACTTAAGCCTAAACTCAAGCATTTTTTCATCCTCACCTTTTTTATGGCTTAGCCATTCTATAAATTCTTTATCTAACTTTCTTTCCATAATTTCATCAATAATATAATACACTAATTTAAATAATAAAACAATTGTAATTTTTGAACCATTGCGTTAAAATTATACTAGGAGAACTATATGAATGAGGAATATTTAAAAAACTTACAAAAAACTTTTCCAAATTTAAAATATTTTAATTTCGATGGAAATAGTCTTATCTTAAATTATAATGGGTATTATAAAATTCCTCTTTATCATACTAATTTAACTTTACTAAATCCCAATATTTTTTATTTAAACCCGACTGAAATTTTTCAAGTAATTTATATTTTAGAACTCTTATATAAAGATACTTTAAATGATAAGGAAATTATTTTTATTAATAACTATACTAATAATTATTTAAAGTATAATGATTTAGCTTTAAGTGGTAATAATGATGCTAGTATTAAATCTTGGGGATTAGGTATTCCTATCTATACTTCTTATGATGAGCAATTTTTTAATAAACCTGGTAGTAAACTTATTCAACAAAATTTAATTACCCATGATAATGATACAATTAATGGCAAAACTAAAGGACCAAGATTAGTTAGAACTAAAGATACTTTAGAAAACTTTATGCCCGAAGAGGAGGAAAATTTAGTTGCGGATTATAGTAAAGCTGGATTTGCCACGATTATTTTAATTATAAGTGCTATTTTAATAACTACCATATTTATTACCACTTTTGTTCTTGGGCATTAAATGATATAATACATTTGCAGTAGTGATTGGAAATATTATTCCTACTTTAGCGAGTCGTTAAAGAACTATTTTAAGTTGGAAAGATTTAATAGTAATACTCCAATGGACAAAACTACACCTTGTGTAGACCGCATTCGCTTTCCGTCCATCTCCATATTACTCTATCTTTTAGTACTGCAAGTTGGGAGGTAATAAAATGTGGAAATACATTGGCGTTAAAGAATGTAATGAATTTTTATTATCTCTCCAATTATTTAAATGTAATGATAAGAAAAAATATTTAAAAACTTTATATTCTTTAAGTAATAATATTGAAAATAACTATCATATATATAAAATAAAAAAGAGAAATGGTCATTTAAGAACAATCTATGAACCAACTCCCCTTTTAAAAACTATTCAAAAGAATATCTTAAAGAATATTTTAAATAATAAACAAATATCAAAATATGCTAAAGCTTATAAAGAAGGTATTTCTTTAAAAGATAATGCTATTCCTCATTTAAATAAAAAAATAATTTTAAAATTAGATATTAAAGACTTTTTTGAAAGTATTTCTTTTTTAAACATTTATAAATCTTGTTTTCCTCTAGAATACTTTCCTAAATCAATAGGTATTTTATTAACTACTTTATGCACCTACGAAGACCATTTAACTCAAGGCTCACCAACTTCAGCCTATATTTCTAATCTAGTTATGAAAGATTTTGATGAAATAATAGGTAATTTTTGTGAGAAGCAAAACATTAGTTATACAAGATATTCTGATGATATGACTTTTTCTGGTGATTTTAACCCATCCAATATTATTAAATTAGTAAGAAAGGACTTATCTAAACTTGGTTTATATCTTAATAATGATAAAATTCATATTGTTAAATATTACAATAGTCAAAATGTCACTGGTGTAATTGTTAATAAAAAAATTCAAGTATCTAAAAATTATCGGAAGAAAATTAGACAAGAGGTTTATTATATTAAAAAATATGGTCTTCTTTCCCATTTAAAAAGATTAAATATCCAAGATAAAGAAAAATATTTAAGTAGTTTATATGGGAAAATATTATATGTTTTACAAATTAATAACCAAGATAAAGAGTTTACAAATTATAAAATATTCATAAAAAATATTATTTATAAGGAGGGAAAATGAAAATTTTAAAAGAAAAGAAAAACAAAAAAATAATAAGTATACCAAAAAGTAAAAATCCTTCTTTAAAAGAAAAATTCAAACATTACAAAGGTAAAAATTTGGCTAAAGAATTTTCTTGGGACGAAAATGTTGGCAAAGAAAAATGGTGATTTTTTATAAATTACCATTTTTTATTTTAATGGGTATAAATGATGAAGTGGGTCCAACCATACTAAATAGAAAACATTATCAATGAAAAATCCATGTACTCTAAATTTATCATTATTTATTCCCAGTTGCCAACAATCATCTTTTATTTGTTCCATTAAATTAGTATTTAATGAAGTAAATGCACTCTCATTAATCCGATTATCATTCCATTTTATTTGATGAATATGATTTTTATCTCTATAAATTCCATTTTCACTTATATATTTTTTAAAATTATCATATTTAGAATATTCTAATATTTTTTCATAAAAATCCTGATAATATTTATTTTTAATTTTATTATCCCCAATTTCATCCATATTATATTTCTTATTATTTAAACATAAATGTTCAAATGATATTAATAGTTTATTATTCTCTTTTTTTACTTCCGTAGGAGTAAATAATTTTATAGGATTATTTGAAGTTTTTGGCTTCTTCCTTTTAGCCATTTAAATTATTATAATATACAAACATATCTACTTCCGAAATAATATTATTTGATGGTTCAGAAGGTGATAATGTATTTCTAGCATTTTGCCAAGGATACTCATTATGTGACATCACTTCTAATTCATCACCTGTGTACTTACCAAAAACTTTATATATTTCTTCTAAAAACTTTTTTAAATCCCCTACAATTAATTCATTCAAATGTCCTTTATATTTATCAACTTGACCATAATTATTTGAATAAAAATCATATAATTTTTTACAAACTGGACCATGAACCCATGCCTCAAAAGTTGTATCAATACATAATTTATTTAATAAATTATCTTTTGTATCATTATATAAGGCAATATACCAAGCATATGCATAATAAACTAATTTTTGTAACTTTTTATGAGTCATTGCTTCCTTACTTCTAAAGAAATTTGCAATATCAAAAACAGTTAAATTATTATTAGACACTTCTTTTTCCATACTATCACCTTTCTTATTAGTTTTATCATAACATAATTTGTTATACCATGTAAATAATTTTTTTAACATCAAAATTCACCTTAACTTTATATTACAATATA
The DNA here is from genome assembly GCA_947627805.1 of uncultured Bacilli bacterium. GTDB lineage: Bacteria > Bacillota_I > Bacilli_A > RF39 > UBA660 > SIG200. The sequence continues at coordinate 624 of CANQXB010000025.1, read as the reverse complement.
TGTTATAGAAAAGGTAAATTTTAATATTTATATGTTCCCTAGGTACATTTTAATTATATGATACAAACTAATGATTGTCAACACAAATTTTATTTTTGTATAACTTTTTTATATATGAAAAAAGAACTTTATCATAAAAGTTCTTCAGTATTTACAACCGGAATCACTTATTACTCGCGCCATCCGGAAGCGATTAACATTTCACGACTAGGTTCATTTATTGCTCGCACCACCTAGAAGCGATTAACATTTATAAGATTAATTTACTATATTTTTAAATGATTGTCTAGTATTTTTAAACTTCTATATAATTTTTATTACTTTCTTCATCATCTTCAATAACTTCACTTAACTCTTGAAAATCATCTAATGAATTAGTATATGTTCTTCTTAAATACTCATTTCCACCATCAACACTAACTTTACCACATTTACAAGTAACAAAATCGTGAGTATGTTTTGAAACAATTACATCACCACAATAATTACATTTAATAGCATTCTTTAATATTTTCTCCATTTTTTATCACCTTTAATTTATTTTATCAATCGAGTAGAGAAAACTTTTCGAGATAACTCTTGAATGCTTTTCCCTCTCACACCACCGTACGTACCGTTCGGTAT
>CANQXB010000024.1 GCA_947627805.1 uncultured Bacilli bacterium | reverse complement strand
TTACCGCTCGGATGTTTAGTCCCAAGTAAATAAGGCACTAAAGGATGCATTCCGGCAGTTGTAAATAAAACTGTAGGGTCATTTTCCGGAATAATGGAAGCTGATTCAATTATTTTATGTCCTTTACTTTCAAAAAATTTTAAATACATTTCTCTTAAATTTTCGGCTGTTAATTTTTTCATTTTTCTAATCCCTCTAAAAACTTAAATATTTTATCTTTTAAAATACTAATATCATCATTAGCTATTATATAATCAAATTCCGCATAATTTTCTAAAGCTGTTTCGGATATATGTGCTTGTTCTTCTAAAGTTAAACTACTTTTACTAAATTGATTTTCAACACAAATAGCATAAACATTATCATAGTTTAATTTTATATCTTCAATTTCTTCTGGAAATCTAGCCCCCGTTACTACAACATTATCGACCATTGTTTCATAAATTTTTAGCTCATCTAAAACATTGCGAATAAAATATTTAGAATCAATTTCTCTTATTTTATCTCCTAGTTCTTGTAAATATTTTCTTGGTTTCGTATTAGGATTACCATCCCAATCAGATAATTCTTGGGCTAGTAGTTTTAAATTTTTACTATATTCCGTAATAACACAACTTTGTAATTTATAAATATAGTATTCTTTAATTAATTTGGCAATTTCCCCTTTACCACTGCCCGCTTTACCAGCAATTAAAAATATTCTCATTTTTCACACCTTCCTCTAAAATAAAAAGGATGGCCCTAAAAGGAGTCAATATGACGGTACCATCCTTTATTTAACTTTTTTAATTGATAACGGTTTATTTTACCGATTAATCTTAAAAAGGAGCAACTATTTAAGCCATTTATTAGTTTTCACCAACCACTAACTCTCTAAAAAATACCTTAAATAGCATCTTTTCGCATTGATTACGTAAATTAATATATCATACTTTTTATCTATTTTCTAGTTTTTCTTTGGTAAATGTCCATAAAACTCGTACAATTGTCAAAATTGGGGCCGCTAAAATCATACCGATAATTCCAAAGAAATGGCCAAAGACTAAAAGGGCAATAATAATAGCTACCGGATGCGTTTGACTTGCTTTACTCATGACAATTGGTTGTAAAATATAGTTTTCAAAGATTTGCACAATAACACAAATGATAAGAGTTCCAATACCTATTAAAGGGGATTGGGTAAGACCCACAATAACCGCAGCGGCTCCCCCAATATAAGGACCAATAAAAGGTATTAAATCGGTTAGGCCACAGAATAAACCAAATAATAATGGCGCATTTAAACCCACTAATGCAAAACCAATGGAATCACAAATTAAAACGACTAAAGCAACTAAAAAGGTACCATTAACACATTTGCGAACTTCTACACTCATTTTAGTGGCTAAAGTACTAACATCTTTTTGAAATTTCTTTGGAATTAATTTTTTAACATGAGCTCCTAGATTATCATAATCAATTAATAAATAGATACCGATAATTAAACTCATTAAGAATGAACCGACCCCACTAAAAATAGAAACTATAAAATTAATGATAGTATTAGGTAAAGTTTTGGCAAAATCTGTACCAAAAGCGGTAATTTCCTCTAATAAATGAGTTTGAAAATCGGCTAAATTAAGACCATTTTCGGCAAGGGATTTAAAAATATTATTAATGTTTTTCGTAATACTTTCCATAAATCCCGGAATTAAACCAACAAGTTCATTAACTTCATTATAGACTGTCGGAATAAAAATATACATAATACCAAATAAAATTAAAACAAAAACAGAGAAAACCATAATGGCACTTAAAGTATTATTTTTAATTTTCTTACCCACTTTTAAAGTAATAGGTCTTAAAAGCCAAGCAAGGACAAAACCAATAAAGAATGGACTAATAACCGTTAGTAAATCCATAATAATAGGCATAATTTTAAGTTGTTTAATGGCTATAATAGTAGCTAAAATTAAACAAGCTATAAAAACAAAATATAAGATTTTTAAGATTTTTTTGGTTAAAGATAAGACTTCATTAACATCTTTAGTATTAACTTCTTTTTCTAATTTGTTTTTCAAATATAATCACCTTCTAATATAATTATACTATAATAAACTTTTTAAAACTATAAAATATTATTCTATTAGACAAAAATAAGCACTTTTGTGCCTATTTTTTCATATTACTAGTCATGTCATTAGCCTTATCTAATAAGTTATTAATTAATTTATCAGCCTTAACTTTAGTATTTCGATTCATTAATATATAAGTTCCCATTCCCATAAGACCAGCCATTGATAAAGGAATTATCAAATTCATTTTTTGCATAACTTCACCTCTATCATTAGTATGGAATAAATAATTTTAATTATGTATAAAAGTTTCTAATAACTTTTCTTTTAAACTAGTTTTTCTTAAAGTACTATAATCATTAAAAACTCCTTTATAAAAAGCCGAAGCATCGCCAATAATAATTAAACTTTTTTTAGCTCTACTAACTCCCGTATATAAAATTTTATTGTAAAGCATGGGTCCAAATTGATAAGTTATGGGCATAATAACATGCTCAAATTCACTACCTTGACTTTTATGAATAGAAATGGCATAAGCATGTTTAATATTTTTTAAATCTTTTTTTCCATACATAACTAAATTTCCATCAAAATCAATTGTAATCACTTCTTTTTTATAAGGTTTACTAATTGTAGCAATACTTTTTATAAACCCAATATCGCCATTAAAAACAAAATTATCGGCATTATTTACCAGTTGTAAAACTTTATCTCCTTCTTTATAAATTACCTCACCATAAGTTATTTTTCTTTGACCAATATCAGGATTAAAAATACCCGCTAAAAGAGCATTTAAATTATCAATGCCATTTTCTCCTTTATACATCGGACATAATACTTGTAATTTATTTTCATCATACCCTTTTTTTAATCCCTCTTCAATTATTTTTTTAATGGTTCCTAAAATACTATGGGTATCGGTTACTAAAAAATTATAATCATCTTTTTTTAAAGTAAAACTTTCACTTAAATCTTTATTTTTTATTTCCCTAGCTAAATAAGGTATATAAGAATTTTCACTTTGCCGATAAATATATTCTAAAGGAACATAGTTAAATAAATCACTATCGATTAAATCTTGTAAAACTAACCCCGGACTTACAGATGGAAGTTGAAATGCATCTCCCACTAAAACAAGTTTAATATAACTATGTAAGCCTTTTAAAAGGGAAGCAAATAATTTACTATCAATCATACTTACTTCATCGACAATAATTAATTTTTGAAAATTTTTATTATTTTCATTAATTCCAAAAGCATTTAAATCTTTATTCCATTTTAAATACCTATGAATAGTAGAAGCCGGAAGTCCTGTTGAAGTACTCATTTTTTTACTAGCTCTTCCAGTGGGCGCTAAAAGAGCAATTTGTTCCACTACTTCTAAATTACTTAAACGATTAGTTTCAATATATAATTTAACAATCGCATTAATAATAGTTGTTTTACCTGTACCAGGACCTCCACTTATAATCGTTATATTGTTATTTAAAGCTTCACTTATCGCTTTCTTTTGGTCATCATTATAAGTTATTTTTAATTTATCTTCTAATTTTTTAATTTTTTCACTATAATCAATTTTTTTAATTTTCTTTTCACTTATCTTTAATAATAACTCACTTATTTCCACTTCTGAATCATAATAATCACTTAAATAAACCCGATTATCTAAAATAACAATAAATAATTCTTCTTCTAATTCAATTAAATAATTATTAAAAAGTTCATAATCAATATTAATACTAAATATACGCATTAAATATTCAAAAACAACTTCTTTTTCATAATAAATATCTCCTCTATTTAAAGAAATCATTTTCATAACTTCAATTATACAAGCTTTTACTCTTCTTTTATCATATTTATCATTATAGTTATTTAAAAATATACTATCTAATCTTTTAAAATCAATTATTTCATTTAATAAATAAATATTATTATCAATAATATCTTCAATATTTTCTTTATATTTACTATATATTCTTCCCGCTTCTTCAATCGTAAAACCTAAATTTTTAATTTTTAAAATAATATCAGAAGTTTTAGAATAATTAACTAAAGATTCATATATTTTATCTCTTTTACTTTCATTCATTCCCTCTATTTTATCTAAAGCAAATTTATTTTCTTTAATAATATCTAAACTATTACTTCCATAAACTTCCACTATTTTTAAAGCTGTTTTTTTCCCACAACCTTTAACAAAACTACTACTTAAAAATTCTACTATATCATCATTTTCTTTTGGTAAGATATATTCATAACTATCTACTTTAAATTGTTTACCAAACTTTTCATGACTTATAAATTCCCCATTTATTTCCATATTAGTTTCTAACTTTAAATCTAAAAAATTACCCGTTATTGTTATATTTTTCTTTATATCTTCAACCATATCTTTAGAAGTTTTAGATACTTTAAAAAGAGCAACTAAATACCCATTTGCTTCATTATAAAATATTGTACTTTTTATTTTTCCATTTAACTTCATATTTTTTATTATACTCTAAATAAATTAAAAAGACTAGAATTAATCTAATCTTATTCATATTAATTAAGTTGTATGGATTATAAATGGATTTTCAGTATTACCTTCCCCAGTTAAAGTAATGTTAGGGTCTACATAGAAGACAGCGCGAACTGCATAGGTCTCAAACAAAAGTCCCCAACTTAAAGTGCCACCTACTCCTTTTATCATATATGCGTCGTAACTCTCGTCGGAGTTATTGTAGCCCCACCTACTCATGCTCCATTCAGTTCTAAACTTTGACCTGTTCGTACTCCAACCATTTTGTATATATAACCAGTTATTTTCGTTTTGGTCTCCGGAATTTTTATAATCTGTGGCATACATTAAGCCTATTTTACTTTCTTCTGTATATGATGTCATTGGTTCTGTATTTGGTACATTTTTATAATCAGCATTATACCAACTATGACTTAATATAATGGTATCCCAAGTTGTTCCATTGTCCCATTTGCTTATCGCATCAGGTAAAAATGTTTCAATTAAGTATTTTTTCATACCAGATGCATCCCATTTACATTTGCCATTTTCCTCGCCATCTGTTTCACAATCTCTTGAATAAGTTAAACTATTCCATTTTTCTGATTCACTCGATGGGGTGGCTTTGATTAGCTTTAAGGAATTGGCTGGTAGATTAATTGTACTATCTTCTTTATTTGTTATTCCTATGATTCTATACATGAATTCATCTGGATTATCTGTACACACTTCTGTACTATTTGTACCAAAACAAATATAATTATTGGTTACTTCTGTCGCTGTTCCTTTATATCGATACATGCCATCTACATCTACCTCTGTAAATGTTACTGTTTCTTCTCCTCCAATTGCATGTTCCCTTAACATCTCTAATGCTGGTTTAGAATTATCTACTTCACATCTTAAATCTTGTATATTAATAGTTACATTTAATGTTTTTCCTGCTATGTCTTTTTGTTCAGCATCTCTATTAGTTAATTTAAGATATGCTTTGATTGTTTGTGATGCTGTCCCTTGTAAATCAAACTCTATTGTAGGATTACCTATTTCTGTTAAATCTATCTCTTGTTCTTTTTCTCCTTGTATTAATACTAATATTAAGTCTCCTTTTTGTAAATAACTTTTCATTGTTCCACTGGTTACAATATTTACTGAGGCTGTACATTTATGTTTTTCTTCTAAATTACCATTTATTGTTATCGTTCCTATTGTTTTAGTTCCTTCTCCTTTTGTTTTTACATAATTTCCTTCACCATCAGTAGCAAAATATTCTGTTCCTTTATTATTATAGGCCATATCACTGGCATTGACATTGATATGAAATCCTTCTATTCCTCCATCTAATACTATTTGATTAGTATTACCTGCAGTTAAATGAATACTAGTACTAGTTTCACTTCCTTTTATTTCTAAAGCAAAGAAAGCATAAGTTGTTCCAATTACTACTAATATTAATGTTATTACTATTATAATACTTCCTATTAGTATTTTCTTTTTATCTTTTTCTTCCATATAACTTGACTCTCCTTTTTGTTAATAACTTAACCATTATATTATCTTCTATCTATTGATACTTTTATTATATAATACCCCCCCCCAGAGTCAAATTTTTTGAAAAATTTTTGTTAATTACTGTAAAACATTTGAATAATATCTATTCTTTTGGTATAATCTAATTAATGGAGATGAGTTATCATCGCCTTTGTGTGATTTTTGCTACTTTATTCGAATATCAATTCGAACTGAGGTAGCATCTTTTTTTGCTTTAAACATGTTGTCTATTATCAAAGAAATGAACTTAAATAATACAAGTATTACTAATTTCATCAAAACCACCTACCTTTCAACAAGATTTTGTTTCCAAAACCCCCTGAAAGTAAGGCGAGACTCCTCATCTCGAAGACTATATTTTATACATATATTTTTATTTGGCAACACTTTCGACAAATGTTGTCAATTTTTTTAAAGCATTAAAAAACTTAGAAGTTTTTTTCTAAGTTATTAATCATTATTTTTAACACTTAATTTTTTTATATTTATTGTAAGGGCTGTTAATAAAATAGTTACTAAAGCAGGTATTCTAAAAAATAACACTAATCTTATAAATTTACTTAACATAGCCCCAGTTAAATCATAACCTGTTCTAAATAGTAATAAAATAACTGGTGTAAATGGTAATTTATCTGTAACATATATCATACTCATAGCAATAACATTTAAAAAGGCTGGAGATACTAAAAGTAAAACATAAAATATAATTGCGGACCTTAAATTACCTTTATATGTAACAATAAAACTAGCTATTACTTCTAAAATAATATTGACTGCTAATAAAATATTGTGATCTACTTTTAAAAATATTTCAATTAAACATAAGACAAATAAGAGAATTACATCTAATAATAAATAGGCAGAAACAATTAATGCTACATGAAATTTCTTATCTCCTACTTTTTCTACATCCTTTTTATTCATTTTTCATCAACCCTTTATATCTTCATTAATTCTTGTTCTTTTTCTTTAACTTTATCATCTACTATTTTATTATATTTATTTATTAATTCTTGAACATCTTCTAAATATAATTTTTCTTCATCTTCCGGAAGTTCTTCTTTTTTAATTTTATCATTATCTTCTTGACGAATATTTCTTAAAGCAATTTTAGTTTCTTCCCCAATTGATTTAGCCATTTTAACATATTCTCTTCTTCTATCTTCGGTAAGCTCAGGAATAGTTAAAATAATCATTTCCCCATTATTACTTGGCGCAATTCCTAAATTAGATTCATTAATGGCCTTTTCAATATTTTTTAAAGCACTTCTATCAAAAGGTTTAATAAATAATTGCTTAGCTTCGGGAACGGTAATATTCGCAATACTATTAATGGGAGTCATATTTCCATAATATTCGACCATTAAACCATTAAGCATCGAAGGATTAGCTCTTCCGGCCCTTATTGTGGCCAGTTTACTATCTAAAGTTTCCATAGCTTTTTGCATTTTTTCTTCTGTATGTAAGTCCATTATTTAACCTCCATATCTTCATTATAATCTACTTGGGTCGTTTTGACAAGATACGTTATACATAAATGTCCATAATCATTAATATATAAACTATAATTATCTAATTCATTTATTGTTTCTTCTATTTTAATAACTTCTATACCATCAACTTTAGATTGTTTATTTAATAAGTAGGTTCTCATAACTTCTTTAACTTCTTCCATACTTAATTTATAAATATTTAAAATTTCTTCTTCTGTTAAACTTTTTCCTGTTTTAGTATCAAAAACATAACCTTTAGTATCTTTAAATGTTATATCATCAAAACAAGAGAAATTATAATCATTAGCTATTAAACTAACATAATTTTCATATTCATAATTCTTATATTCTCTAAAAGTTAAAGAATATAAATCATCATAATCATAATTAATTATTTCACTAGTGGGAATTTCGACATTACTACGATATCTAATATTATCTTTATAAATTTTATTTTCTTTCTTTAAAGTTTCATTTAAGACTTCTTGGGTATTTAAATTAATAACCACATTCTTATAATAAATTTCTCCTTCTTCACTAATAGTTTCTTCATCTTCATAATAAATATAATCTTTATCTTTATCAATTTTATAATCAACAGTCTCTTCTTCTTTAGCTTTCTTACTATCTTTCATATCCTCAATTGTATATTGCATATAAAAGTAGCCTCCAATACCTAAAGCTAAAACAATTAAAATAAAAATTATAAAACCAAATTTATTTTTAAAACTATCTTCCATATTCCACCTACTTAACATATTCTTCTAAAACACTTTTAAGTAATTCTTTAGTAGCTCCAATTTGATTTTCATCAAAATAAACTTCGGGAGTAACATTACCTTTTATAATTGAGGTTTCATCATAATATATTAAAATTTCTCCATCTTTAACTACTAAAATAGTCGGAGCCATAATATCACTTATTCCCTCATCAAGAGTTGGAGCATAAACCGCCAAATGATTAACAATGGTCTCATAAGTCCCATTTGATTCATCTCTATCACTTAAAAAATTATAATAATATATTTTATCAACACCGACTTCTTTCGCTACTTCATCTAAATATTCAGCATAATAACTAGTCCATTTATTTTGGGGAAATCCAAATAATACAACCCCACTTCTTCCATTAATAACATTTAAAACATCCGTAGAATTAGCAAAAACATATAAATTATCTTGCGCAACATTATTATAAATATTACTAAATTTTAAGGCTTCCGTTAAAGAATTATTTTTAACTTCAATATTGCCAATAACGATAAATAAACCTATACAAATAAGGTATAAGATTAAATAAGTTATCATTTGAACTTTATTTTTAAATAATTTCTTTTTCATTATGCACCTACTAACATTATAACAAAAAGAAAGATACTAGTTAAGTAGTAATTAAATTATGTTGTAAAATGTTTGTATTTTAAAAGAAGAATTTTTTAATCATAATTCTTCTTCTTTCTTTAAAACTCTTCTTTTAATATCTTTAACATCTACTTCATTTCCCGGAGTATTATCTATTTCCATAATAAAATCGATAATTATTTTATCATTAGTTATATCTTTAATATCTAAAGTAATTCCTAAATTCATTTGTAATATATTATTAAAAATATTTAAACCTTCTTCATATTCTTTAGGCATTGAAATCTCTAAAGGAATAAGTATTTTTTCAATATTTTCTTTTAAACTATTTAATTTTTCAGGACTATCAACTAATTCTTTTAATAATAGGCTATTTTTTTCTGTATCTTGATTAACAATTAAAGAAGATAAAACTGGAGCTAAATTATTATTTAAAAAATAATCCGTTATATATAATTTATAAATAAAAGAAGTTTCAATATCATTTTTAGTTTGACAAATAAGAAAAGCACTTATGAGTCTTTCATTATTATTACTTATTTTTTCATTTAATAATAATTCTTCAGCAAAATGGGCTTGATAAACTTCTTTTGCTAAAAGAACAATTTTAGCTCCTTTAAAAGCATATTCATTATCTTGAGGAATAAAACGTTTTAAAACAATATCCGCATAACGAGCATTATAATCTTTTTTCGCTAAATTAATTAATCTAGCTGCTTCATATTGTTTAGAAGCCTCAATGATAGATTTTCGATTTAAAATAAAATAAGCATAATGGGCATTGAAACTTCTAGGAGAATCCGCAATTATTTTAGCACTTTCTAATAAATTAGGAACATCAATTTCTTCTTTATCAAGATATAATTTTTCTATATAATCTAAACTATCTTTTAATTTAACTTCGGAAATAATTTGGGCTAATTTTAAATTAATACCTAATTTATATAATAAGGGATTAGTTATAGCTTTATAAGCACTTTTTAAAGTATTTTCATTATCACAATTTTTTAAAATATTTAAACTGGTCATAATTAAACCATTTTTCGAAGTAAAATTATCAGTTAATAAATTATAGAAATATTTCTTTTGATGCTCTAAAGCATCTAAATAAATACTTAAACAAGCTTTAATTTCCAAAGATGGTATATTATTATCTAAAAGAGCATTAACAATTATAATAGCATCCCCAAATAAATTATTTTCTAATTCGGCAAGCATATTTAAAATATCATCAGAAGCCTCTAAAATGTTTTCTAATATTTCATCGGGTAATTTACTTTTAGAAAATCTTATTAAAAATTTTTTTAAAACTTCTTTTTTCATCTTAAACCTCTTTTCTTATAAGCGTTACTATTATAGTGCTATTCATCCTATATTTCAAGAAAAAAATAGTTTAATTTTTAAACTATTTTGAACATTCTTCACAAATAACTTCATTGTTTTTATTAACCATTAAATTACCACATTTTGGACATATATCACCAGTTGGTTTATACCAAGTAGCATAATCACATTTAGGGTAACCAGAACAACCATAGAATATTTTACCTCTTTTAGTTCTTCTTTCCACAATATCTTTATGACATTTAGGACATTCAGCTACTTTGACAACTTCTTTCTTTTCTTTTTCTTCCTTTTTAATATATTTACATTTTGGGTAATTAGA
>CANQXB010000023.1 GCA_947627805.1 uncultured Bacilli bacterium | reverse complement strand
CCAACATTATTATTTGTATTAATTGCGGATTCTTTAGCTAGTTCTAAAATCGTATTAACCGCCGCATCTTCACTTTCAATATTTAAGGCTATCGTTACCCCATCATTCGTAATAAAAGGGCGAAAAGTTGAATGGTCAATAATGGCATTACAGCCTTTAGGTCCTAAAGTCGTTTTAACGGTATCACAAAGTAAACTAATAGCTTCCAACATCTTAGCATATAATTCTTCATCTTTAATAATTTTTTTCATATTTCATCTCGCATTTCTATAATATAAGGCCAATATTTCTTAGGCATAAAATTTCTTTGACATTTCGCATTTTTTCTTTCTTTAATACTTATGGTTGTAAAAAATTCTTGCCATAAGTTTTCCATTTGTTGTTCTTCTAAACTATAATTAGGTAAAATTTTAATATCATCTTCCCTTCTTAAATAAAAATTATGTTTATCATATAAACTATAAATTCCTCTTTTAACATCTTTAATTACCCACATGTAATTTTTAAGTCTTTTTTGAAAATGCCAAGATATTATTTCGATAACATTATTATCAGGATTAATTTCTCCATATAATATTCCATTTTCTAATTCTTTAAATCGTAAAAAGCCTTTTAATTTATGAGCTTCATTTCCCACTTTTTTATTTAATTCTAAAACTTTATTTACACACTTTAATTTTCGCATATAAGGTAGTTTTTCTTGATATTTAAAATAATTTAATAAATAATAATAAATTATTAATTCTTTATGAGGCTCATTTGTTAAATAAACATAATAGACTCTTTTAAAATTATCTTGCCCATAATTTTGAATTAATTCCTTTATAATATTAGCCTTACCATTTAGTTTTAATTTTATAACATTACTAAATAAATCTTGTTGATATTCTTCATCATTCTTAATATCTAAAGGTTTTATCTTATTATCTAAAAGATGTTTAATTAAAGACATAAGATTAATAAAACTATCTTCATATAAATAAACACTATTCATGAAATAACTCCAATTGATAGGTCTTATCTTGATTTTCTTCTTTATCTAATAAAGATAAATTGGCCTCGATAAAGTTTTTATTTAAAAAGGAAGAATTTAAAGCAAATTTATGATTACAAGTAATAAAATATTTAGCTCTTTTTAAAACTACACCCATTTTCTTTAAATCTAAAAAATCTAATCTATAATAACGTCTTGATTTAATAATTCTTTTCGCACTTGTTACCCCAATTCCCGGAACTTTTAATAATTCAGTATAAGAAGCTTTGTTTATTTCTTTCGGAAATTCTTCTAAATGATTTAAAGCCCAAGAAGCTTTGGGGTCCACTAAAAGATTTAAATTAGGATTATTGATATCAAGAATATCGTTTACTTTAAAATTATAATAACGAAGTAACCAATCCATTTGATAAAGGCGATTTTCTCTTTTTAAAGGAGGAATATTTAAAGAAGGTAACATCTTATCTTGATTAACAGGAATATAAGCGGAATAAAATACTCTTTTTAAATTAAAACGGGAATAAAGACTTGAAGATTTATTCATAATATCTAAATCGGTTTCTTGACTGGCTCCAATAATCATTTGGGTACTTTGCCCAGCAGGAACAAAATTTTTATTTCGACTCTTTTTAACAATTTCCATTATTTTTAAAGGCTTACTCATATCTTTTTGGGGAGCCAGTATTTTTAAGCCTTCATCCGTAGGTAGTTCAATATTGGCACTCATCCTATCGACTAATTTACCTAATCGCTCGACTAAATAAGGACTAGCTCCGGGAATGGCTTTCGCATGAATATAACCTCCAAAATGATATTTATAACGTAAAAGTTCCATGGTTTTAATTAATATTTCCATCGTATAATCGGGACTCTTAATAATTCCCGATGATAAGAATAATCCTTCAATATAATTGCGTTTATAAAAGTTAAGAGTTATAAAGCAAATTTCTTCAGGGGAAAAAAGAGCTCTTTTAATATTATTGCTTCTTCTATTAAGGCATTACTTACAATCAAAAATACAAGCATTAGTCATGAGAATTTTAAGTAAAGAAATACACCGGCCATCCGCCGAAAATGAATGACAAATTCCTGATATATGCGCATTACCAAAAGAAGAAGAACGATTAGAACCCGAAGAAGAACAAGAAGCATCATATTTGGCACTATCAGCTAAAATATGTAATTTTTCTTTTAACTCCATAACTATCACCTAAATTTATTATAGCATAGAAAAATTTAAATATCAAACATTTGTTTATAAAATTAGTCAAAAAATAATAACCAATTTTTGGTTATTATTAAGGCACTAAAAGATTTCTTAAAGTGGCAATATTTTCATATTGAATTTCAATATAATCAGCCGTAGTATCATTAGTAATCATATCATTAATATTAATTTCTTGAGCATTATATTTTTCTACTAATTCTTTTTCTAAAGCACTGCCCTCTTCACTACTTAATTTTAAAACTGCATTATATTTGCCATTTTTAAAATTATTTTTTAAATCAGTTAAAGTCTTTTCACTACCATTTTCTAAATCTTCTAAAATAACAACTTCAAAGCCATAATTTTCTAAATATTTAAATGTTCTATTTGTAACTACTAAAGTATTATTGTTATTTTCTTTAGCTTCTCTTGCTATATTTCTTAGTTCGGCATCAATCCAAGAAACTGAGGCATATAACTCATCATATAATTTATTAACAGCATCCACTTTTAAACTATTATCTAAATATTCATTTAAAGAATTTTTAATATTTTTACATAACATTAAAAAGTTATTTGGTGCTAACCATAATTCTAAAATATTTTCGGAAATTGATAAACCATAAGTAGCATCAATAATTAATAGCTCATTATTTTTATTTATAAATGATTTTGCTATTTCTTTTTCACTACCTAAACCCACATAAACAAATAAATCGCCTTTAGCATAGGTATCAATTTGTTTTTCGGTTAATTTATAATCATTTAAATCAACAGAAGCTGGGTAAATGCTTTCAATCGTACTATCTTCGCCATATAAATATTCCATAATATATTCCACTGGGTAGACCGTTGTATAAATTGTAGCATTTTCTAATACTTTGTTTTTAATATCACAACTACAAGTTAAAAAGATAACTAAAACAAAGAGTAAAAGAACTTTTAATTTTTTCATATAATCACCAATTCTTTAATTATTTTACTATAATAAATGATATTTATCAATAATATTTGTACTTATTAAAATAAGGAGCGAAGACATAAGAAGGGCTCCTAAAATGTCACTAGCAAAATGAACTCCTAAATAAATTCGACTTAAACCAATTAAAATAGGCAGAATAATAAGTATCGTTCCTAAAAATATTTTTAAACCTTTTTTTAAGTTACTTTTTAAAACTAAATAAAATAATAGACCATATAAAGTAACTGAAGCCATCATATGCCCACTGGGAAAAGAAAAGCTTTCTTCCACAACTAAATGCAAAACAGCAGGTCTTTCTCTTCTTACTATTATTTTAATTAAATTATTAATTATAGTAGAAACAATTACCATACTACCAATGAGTAAAGCTTTAACTTTATCTTTTTTGATAATGAAGTAAAGAAATAAACCAACTGTAGCTAAAACAATAAATAACGTACTTCCAAAAAAAGTAATAAATTTAAAAATATTAGTCATACTATCACTTTTCAAACTAATAAGGGCATTATAAATAAAAGTATCAAACGTTTCTAAATAATCAAAAGATACTAATATTGTTAAAGTAATAAATAAAACTAATAAAATTATTATACTTAACTTTTTTTTCATTTAACCAAATCCTTAAAAACAAATTCTCTTTGAATAATTAAATTAATAATCATTAAGAAGAAATCCACAATTATTTTTATTAAAATAACATTTAGATTAAGTAATCTATATAGATAAGTGACAAAACAACCACTGATAAACATTTGAATAACAACGAGTATATAATACTTAACTAAAGTAATTATATTCATATTTTTAAAAATTAAGTTAGAATTAATTAAATAATTATAAATGGAAGAAACTACTCGCGCTAATATGGTGGCCGCTAAAATCCGGGAATTAATTTTTAAGATTCCTAAAATACTCCCAAATAAAACAATATCTAATAAAAAGGATGAAAAAGAAGCTAAGAAATATTTAATAAATAATTTATAAATCATAATGGAATCAAGTAAAGGATTAAAATGACTATTAGCATTACTATTTAAATAAATTGTCGCTATTTCAACTTCTAATATTTCAATATTTTCATCTTTAGTAGCTATTAACATATTAGTTTCATATTCATATCTTTCTCCCGATAAATCCATAAATCTAAGCATTAAATCCCGACCTAATCCGCGAAGACCTGTTTGAGTATCACTAATATTAAGGCCAATAAAGATTTTAAAAATATTTCGCGTTATAATATTTCCAAACTTACTCTTAGGAGGCACATTTTCTTGGGCAAAATTACGAACTCCTAAAATAAGCTTTTTGGGATTTTTTAAAGTTTCCTCGGCAATTTTAGTAATATCTTCCACACTATGTTGCCCATCAGAATCACAAGTTACAACTCCTAAAATATGAGGGTACTCATTTAAAATATAGTTAAAGGCCGTTTTTAAAGCTCTTCCTTTGCCTAAATTTTTATAATGTTTTAAAACAATAATACCTTCACTTTCTAATTTTTTAAAAAATTTATCATGAATATTTCGACTACCATCATTAACCACTAAAACATGAGAAAATTTAGCATGCAATTCCTTAATAAATTCTTGCATTATTTTTTCATCTGGATCTAATGTTGGCACCACCACAAAAATGTCTTTCATCTTTTCACCTCTATTTTATAGCTTCCATATTCACTAGTTTATAACCCCCATCATAATAGATAAAATATAATCTATCATGCATTATATCTTGTCTTAATTTACCACTGACAACCATATTCTTTTCTAAATAAACTTCGGCACTAAAAGCTAAATCATTATAAACGGTTATATTCTTAACTTCCTCATTAGTAAAAATGGGATTTTTTAAATAATGGGAACTAACAAATGTTATATCAACACCATGAGCCCAAGTATAAGCCATATTATACATATAAGAATCTTTAATTAAATAAGGCATTAATTTATCAAAACCATGATAACTACCCTTTAAATCATCAGTTAAAAATAAACTATAATTTTCTGCTAAAGCTAAAACATCAAAATCATCTTTAAGATAACTTTTAGCTTCTTCTAACGTCGTATAAGTTTTAAATTCTTTCGCAATGACTATTTTATTATCTTTAATTTCATAATTAACATTTTGATTATTTTCATCTTTAATAACTATTTCTGGTTTATAAACTAAATTACTAACATTATAAGTATTACTTTTTTCAATTTCAATATATTCGGTTAATCTTTCTAAAGAAGGAACATCTCCCGAAGTTGTTAAAACATCATTACCTAAAGTTTTACCATTAACTAAAACGGTATAATTAGCTGGCACAGTTATTTCATAATTATAAAGGCCCTTATCTAAAAATAACTTTATATCAGTAACATTCCATTCATTAATAGTTAATATGGCCATTCTTTTATAAGTATCTTTACTTTTTAATTTAACTGTTCCAATTAAAGTATCTTCATTATATAAATTATAAGCAAAGATATCATCGGTACTTTCTTTACTATTCTTCTTAGTTTTTAAAGAACTTTTAAATAATTTATTTAAACCATCACTAATTTTAGCTTTATCTTTTTCATAAGAACTAATAGTAAATAAATCTTCCGAAACATTTTCGGAGAGTTTTCCCGAAGTTGCTAAATAATTAATATAATTATCAACTAAATTTCGCTCATATATAACCATACTATTATAAACATAAGTAAGTAAAATAGTGGTTAAAATAACTAATAAAAAGGTAAATAAGATTAGAGATTTTTTATAAAGGCTTAATCTTTGCCATTTTCTTTTTAACTTATGCATAATTTACCTCTTTTCTACCACAAAGCCTGTTGGAAGTCGCCATGATGAATTAGCATAATAGAACGTAACCGAAGTCATTTCATATTTTCCATCATAATACATAGATGATGAAGAACCGCCATCGATATTGGCCGCATTAACGGCACCATATTCACTCATTATTTCAATTAAATCGGAAGCAGTAGCTCCGAGATGCCCATTAGCACCCCTTCCATCCGTAACTAATAATAAAACGGCTCCATCACTTCTTTGACCAATGGCGGTCCTAGGATTAGCTCCAGAGCCAGAACCCAAAACTTCTCTTTCTTCGCCATTAATAATTAGTTTTACAAAATGGTTATTGGCATCACTAGCTTCTTCTTGAAAAGCGACTGCATCTCTAATTTTTTCACTTTTAATAATTTCTTCCACTTCACTCGCACTTTTATTACTTAAATCAATTATCTTAAGTAAATTATCTTCATTAAAGCCAACTAAATGAATTCCTCTAATTCCGGTAGGATTATTATATTCAATAACCCCATTTTTCACTACTAATCCTAAAGGACGACCCCCTTTATTACTATCAGAGTAATAAAGACCCCCATTAACTCCGGCAAAAGCATCGGCACTAGTTACCAGTTTATCTAAAGTAACCCCATATTCTTTCCAAGAACCATCATAAATAGTAGCCAGTTTAACTCGGGCAGGGTCATTTACAATAATCATCTTGGCCATATAAGTTGAACCCGCGATTTCGATAAGTTCAATACCGTTTTTATCAATTTCACTTTCGGTATTTATTAAATCTTCATCTACTTCTTCGGTGAAGGTGGCCATACTATTTTCTTTCACAATATCTTGGACTAAACTATTACTAGCAAAAAGTTTAACGGCAAACTTTAATTGCCCAGTTTCTAAAAGAGTTGTCACAAATAAATTGCGAGCATGAGTTGAGGGGCCATAACAAAAAATAAGGCCAATACTATATATACTAACAACTAAAAAAACTAAAAAAAGACCAATAAAACTAAAAAATTTCCCCATTCCTTTGATAAACTTCATTATACTTCAATCCTTACTACTTTTAACCTAATAAAATATTACCATGGAGACCTTTAAACTGCAAGATAAAAAGAATAAAAAAATAAAAAAAGATAAATAAATTATCTACTTTAAAGCGAACATAATTAATTTATCTAATAAAGTTTTATAATCATAACCATATTCTTGAAATAATTTCGGATACATACTAATATTAGTAAATCCCGGCATCGTATTTATTTCATTTAAAATTATTTCTTTAGTTTCGGGAATATAGAAAAAATCGATGCGTGCTAAACCTTGACAACTACAAGCATGATAGGCTCTTTTCGCCATATTTTGAATTTCT
Organism: uncultured Bacilli bacterium; assembly: GCA_947627805.1. Taxonomy (GTDB): domain Bacteria; phylum Bacillota_I; class Bacilli_A; order RF39; family UBA660; genus SIG200. The sequence goes on along the minus strand of CANQXB010000023.1, from coordinate 4,013 downwards.
CTAACAACCTTAGGCCTTAAAGAAGCGAGTTTAGTCTTTGAATTACTATCTAGATATTTTGATTCATAAGAATAGTATTCTTGACTACTTAAAATTTCGCCCACGGGACTAGTAATAACCTCATCATTACCTAAAATAGCACATTCTAGTTCCCTTCCAAAAAGAGCCTTTTCAATTAAAATTTTTTCATCATAAAGACTAGCTTCCTCAACCATTTTAATTAAATCGTTTTCCCCCTCTACTTTATAAACTCCAATCGAGGAACCAGAATTAGAAGCTTTGACAAATAAAGGGTAACCAATATTTTGGTTAACTAATTTTAAAAATTCTCTTTTATTTAATAAATGATAATTAAAATTATAATCATAATAAATATATTTATTGCTATCTTTTTTAATATATAAATAAGGAGTTACTTTAATTCCTACTTTTTCTAAAATCATTTTCGTAGTTATCTTGTCCATACATAAAGAAGAGGCTAAAATATCACACCCCACATATTTTTTATTTAACAATTTAAATAAGCCTTGAATACTGCCATCTTCCCCATACTTTCCATGAAGAACCGGAAAACATAAATCCATTTTTTCTAAATAAGTCATTAGATTTGGAATTTCTTCTAATTCTTCTATTTTACTTCCCACTTCTAAAGGAGCAATATCTAAAATATCTTTTGTATATTTATAATATTTTCCTTCTTTACTTATATAAATGGGGTAAATATCGTATTTTTCTTTATCTAAATTAGAAATAATACTAGTTCCCGAAGCAATAGAAACATCATGTTCACTGCTCATTCCCCCAAAGAATATCGCTATTTTCAAATATTTTTTAAACCGTCCTTTACTAGGAAATAAATTTCTTTAAAATTCATTCCATGCGAAGCTTTAATTAAAACTTTATCATCTTCTTTTAATAGACTTAAAAGTTTTGTGGCAGCTTCTCTATTATGACTATATGTGAAAATATTATTTTTATTAAAACCAAGTTTTAATAAAGCCTTTGCCATATACTTAGAATATGCCCCCACGGTTATTAAAATATCAACTTTATTATCATAAATATGTTGGCCTAATTTTTCATGAAGTTCTTCGGCAAAAGATCCTAATTCTAACATATCACCTAAAACGGCAATTTTGCGTCCTTCAAGATTTTTTAAATATTTAAGAGAACTAACCATGGAATCAAAACTAGCATTATAATAATCTTTGATAAAAGTAATATTATTTATTTTTTCTACTTCTAATCTTTCCTTAGTTAATTTAAACTTAGCAATTCCCTTTTTAATTTTAGCCATATCTAAATTATAATATAAACCGACACTTAAAGCGCATAAACTATTTAAAACAAAACTTTCCGAAGGAATATTAACTTTAATTTCTTCGTTCTTATCTAAAATATTAATTTTATAACTTACATAATCATCAGTATATTTTAAATTAGTTGCTTGATAATCACTAGGATTAAAAATACCATAAGTAATTAATTTACCCGTTATTTTTATTTTCGCTAATAGCTCATTATCATTATTAATAATTAAAACTTTTTCTTTCATTCCATCTAAGATTTCTAATTTAGCTTTTAAAATATTTTCTCGAGAACCCAAATTACCAATATGGGAAGTTCCTATATTCGTAATAATAGAAAGTGTTGGTTTAGCAATTTTTGATAAAAGACTGATTTCACCTAAATTATTCATACCCATTTCTAAAACAAGTATATCTTCATCAGTATATTTCATAATGGTTAAAGGAAGACCTAAATGATTATTTAAATTTCCTTCTGTTTTTAAAACTTTATATTGCGTTTCTAAAACACTAGATACCATATCTTTGGTACTTGTTTTACCAACACTACCTGTAATAGCAATAACGGGAATATCTAATAAACTTCTTTTATAACTGGCTATTTCTTGCAAAGCTAAAAGAGGGTTATCTACTAATATAATAAAAACCTTTTTATTTTTTAAAAATTCTAAATCTACTAAAGTATCATGACTTAAAATACAACCAACGGCCCCTTTTAAAAGAGCTTCTTTATATAAAGTATTGCCATCAATATTTTGCCCCTTTATTCCTAAATAAACTTCCCCTTTTTGAATTGTTCTTGTATCAATACTAATGGAAGTAATTAAAGATTCCGTATCTCCTACTATAAGGTTACCCTTTATCTTTTTTAAAATATCTTTAACATATAATTTCATTTTTTCGCCTCTTTTATTAAACTTAAAACTTTAGCTTCTAAAATTTTATTTTCTTTTTCTAAATCCACACTTTCTATTTTATAAGCCTCCCCAAAGTTAACTTTTAAATCTTTCGTTCTAAATTTATAATGACCTGTAATAGCAATTGGTATAAGATAAGCATCCATTTCTTTAGCTAAAGATACTGCTCCAAACTTAAAGGGTAATAAAATTTTCTTAGTTTTATTTCTCGTCCCTTCGGGAAATATTCCTAAACATAAACCTTTATTTAATACTTCTCTGGCCTTATCTTTAGCATTTTCATCATGAATACTGCGGTTAACTGGAATACAACCGGTGCCTGCAAAAAACCATTTCGTTTTTCTATTTAAAAAATATTCATTTTTGGCTAAATAATGAATAGGTCTTGAAGATTCTAAAACCGTTAAAAATTGATCCATAAAATGAATATGATTACAGCAAAAAATAACGGGTCCAGAAGCAGGAACATCTAATTTATTTATAATTTTATAAGGGTAATAAAACTTAAATATTGGTCCCAGTAAATATTTGCCAATATTATACCCCACCATATTAAATTCATTTTGGCGATAAGATTTAAACATAATAAAAATTAAAAATAAACAGATAAGAATAATAATTATAACTAAAACCATTACTACCACCTAGTAATAATATAACATATTTTTTCCAAAAATTTAATATCTTAATTTCTTTCTTTTAATTTTATAATCAGGGATTACTTCTTCTACAATATGCCAAAAATTCTTACTATGGTTAGCTTCAAAAAAATGCGCCATTTCATGAACAATAACATAATCGATTAAAGACACATCTTTTTTTAAAAGCTCACTATTTAAAGTAATAATATTCTTCCTTGGATTACAAACACCCCAACGAGTCCGCATTCTTCTAATCTTTAAATTAAATTCTGGTAAATTATTAAAACATTTCTTACAAGTTTCAATTTCTTCATTAAATACTCTTTCACATTCTTTATTATAAAAATCTTCTAAAGACTCTTCATCATGACAAGTAATAGTATCATCTTCAATTTTTATCTCCGATACGCGGTTATCAAAATTAACTTCATAACTTTTTCCTAAATACCAAAACTTTTCTTCTCTTTGACTACGCTCTAAAGCATCTTCATACATTTTTAAAATCGCACTAGAATTTTTTGTAATTAAATTTTGCACTTCTTTATCACTAATAAACCTCGGAGCCGTAATAATTAAATTACAATTTTCATCAAAACGAAAATAAAGATTTTTATTATCTTTTCTTACTACTTCATAATTAATAATGTAATCATTTAACTTAAACTTCATTATTCACCACTATTTAATTTTAGCACATAAATCTTTATCTTACAAACTCATTTAACCAAAAATAATCTTTATTTTGAAAATCACAGACAAATAAATTATCACTATTTAAATAATTAATTAATAAGGTGGGATTAATCATATTACTTTTTAAAATAATATGACTAGGGTAAACTTTTAAAATGCTTTCTTCTCCTCTATATTTATTATAAATGATATGTTTCTTTTCAATATAATTATAATAACGATTATTTTTAAATAAATTATAGATTCTTTTATTAACATATAAAGGATCAAAGGAAGAAAATAAATCATCATATATTTGAAAAGAAGCTCCCATATCAAAAGTATCTAAATAGTATAATCCCTCAATCGTTCTATATAAATTATATGGAGTTTCTTTAGTTAAAATAGTCATTTCCCGGTTTATTTTAAAAATGTAAAAACAACGCATATTTATCACCATCTTCATTATATAACAA
>CANQXB010000022.1 GCA_947627805.1 uncultured Bacilli bacterium | reverse complement strand
TTTAATAAATTATTATACTTTTTAATATTTATTAAATTAATGACATATGATATAATTGTTATGATAGAAAGAGAATAATAGGGATGAAGAAATATTGGCTAGGAATATTTATAAGTATTTTCTTATTATTGCCTTTAAATGTTAAGGCAGTTATTTGTCGTGTTCAAGATAAATATGAAGCGGAAATATTAATAGATAAAGAAAAAATTGGTATGAATGAAAAAGCTTTTATTTCTATTAAAAGTGATAATAAATATGAAGTAAAATATAGTACTTATAATAATGATATTGTAAGTATAAGTGACGAAGGAATAATAACGCCTTTAAAATATGGTAATGCCACAATTAAAGTGGAAATTAATTTTATAGAAAATGAAAATACTATTGCTAATTGTCCAACTAATTTAAGTTTAGAAGTAGTATCAAATAATTCTTCTTTAAAAACTTTAGGATTAGAAGAAGCGGAAATTAAATTTGATAATAATATTAAAGAATATATGGTAGAATTACCTTATAATACAGAGAAAGTCAATATAATAGCTATTGCTAGTGATGCTAAAGCAAAAATAACGGGAATTGGCAGAAGGTATTTAAGTGTTGGCGAAAATACTTTTAATATTGAAGTAACAGCAACAGATGGAACAAGTAGTATTTATACTCTTAAAGTAATTAGAAAAGAAGCTAATAATGATAATTATTTAGATGATTTACAAGTAAGAGGTTATACTCTTAATCCTTACTTTAATAAAGAGACTTTTAAATATACTTTAGAAGTAAAAGAAGAAACTGATAAAATAACTATTGATGCTTTAACTAGTGATAAAAATGCTAAAGTAAAAGGGGATGGAAATATTACTTTAGCTACCGGAAAGAATAATTTAGAAGTAACAGTAATTGCCGAAAATAAAGAAGAAAGAACTTATGAAATAGAAGTAACAAGATTAAGTGGAACAAGTACTTTAAATGATTTAAAAATAGAGGGATTAAAATTTGATTTTCAAAAAGATACTTATATTTATTATTTAGATATTGGCAGTGACATAGACATTTTAGATATAAAACCCGAATATGATAAAGATACGGTAATTAAAATTACAGGTAATAAAAATTTAAAAGAAGGGCTAAATAATATTTATATAAATGTTAAAGGAAAGAATAAAAGTGCTAACACTTATAAATTAGTAATTAATAAATTAAATCAAGAAGAAGAAAAAAGAATAGAAAAAAATAATATTTTATTAAAAGTATTATTAGTTATTTTTACAATATCAGTTATTGTGATGTTTAGTTTAATAATAATCTTTATTAGAAGAAATTATAAAAATAGATATTTAAAAGATTTTAAAGAAATAGGAAAGTAGGCTTTAGTATGTTTGGTAAAATTCTTTATATTAGTGATAATATAGCGCATGTCGAAAATAAAATGGAACGAGATGTAGTATCCGATTTAATGAATGTTCATGTTATATTTGAAGCACCTAATCAAAGAATATTAGGAGAAGTAATTGAGTTAAATGATGATGTTATTAAAATTCGTTTCTTAGGAGAATATCAAGGTAAAAGATATTTAAATGGTGTTTTAAGAAAACCTCTTTTATCTTCCAATATTAGAATAATTAATGGTGAAGAATTAATGGAACTTGTAGGAACCTATGATTCTAAATCCTTTATTTTAGGAGAATCTGCTATTTATAAGAACTTTAAAGTATGTCCTAGTATCAATGATTTATTTTCTAATCACCTAGCTATCTTTGGTAACTCTGGTTCTGGTAAATCTTGTGGTGTTTCTAGAATAGTTCAAAATATTTTCTCTAATCCGGCAATGAATCCCATTAATTCTAATTTATTTATCTTTGATGCTTATGGTGAATATAAAAATGCTTTTAGTAGTTTAAATAAAATAAATCCAAATTATGAATATAAATTTATTACGACTAATCCGAAAGAAGAAGATGGCGATTATTTATTAGATATACCTCTTCATTTACTTAATTTAGATGACTGGGCCTTACTTTTACAAGCCGCTAATCACTCGCAATTGCCTATTATTGAAAATACGATTAAATTAGCTAGAATTTTTAGTCAAGAAAATGAAGAAAGTCGAAAATTAAAAAACAATTTAATTGCTAAAGCTCTACTAGCCATTCTCTTTAGTAATGAAACAACAGCCAATAAGAAAAATGAAATATTTAGAGTTATAGAAGTATGTAATACTCCTGAATTTAACTTTAATAGTCAAATACCTGGGGTGGGTTATACCAGAATATTTAGTGAATGTTTTGAAATTGATTCCCATGGTAATTTTGGGGAAAGTGTTTTAATTACAGATTATATTTTAAAACATATAGTTGATGATAATGTAGAATTTAAAGAACCAGAAGATGCTTATTATACTTTAAAAGATTTTGCTAATGCCTTAGAATTTACTTTAATTAGTGAAGGTTTTCAAAATAATGATAACTTATATGGCGATTCTATTATTCTTAAAGTAAGACTTAATACCTTAATGACTAGTAAAGTAGGAACTTATTTTACCGGTAAAAAACATGTTCCGGTAGAGGAATTTATTCGTTCTTTAGTTATGAAAGGCGATAAAAAAAGTCAAATAATCAATATTAATCTAGAAGATATTGATGATGTCTATGCTAAAGTAATCGTTAAAATATTTTGCCGTTTATTATTTGAATTTTCTAAAGGTTTAAAAGAAAGAGCTAGTATTCCTTTCCATCTATTCCTAGAAGAAGCTCACCGTTATATTCAAAAAGATACTGATACTTTCTTAATAGGTTATAATATCTTTGATAGAATTGCTAAGGAAGGCCGTAAATATGGAGTAATCCTTGATATTATCAGTCAAAGACCAGTCGAAATATCTGATACCGTTATTGCTCAATGCTCAAACTTCTTAATCTTTAAAATGACGCACCCTTTAGATATCAAATATATTGAAGAAATGCTTCCAAATATTTCTTCTGATATTGTCGAAAAACAAAAAATCTTACAACCAGGAACTTGTGTTGGTTTTGGTGGTGCCTTTAAAATTCCAATGATTGTTAAATTAGATATGCCAAATCCTATGCCTTATTCATCTAACTGTGATGTTTCTAAATGTTGGAATTAAAAGTAACTTCGGTTGCTTTTTTCTTTAGATTTTAATATAATAATATTTTAAGAAAAGAGGATTTTTATGAATGATACTAAAGAAGAATTTTTAAGTGAAGAATATAGTAATTGGTTAAATAGATTATTTTCTAGGGAAATTAATGTAGTTTTACAAGTTGAATATGATATGAATAAATTTAATATCTTATTTAAGTATGTTGAAGAGTATTTAAATAATAATTTAGCATCCCCAGAAGAAAAAGATTATTATCTAAATAATTACTATTTTTATCAAAATTATCATTATTGTTATTATTATAATTTTACTTATAATAATATGTATATAGAAGTAACAAAACTAACTAATGATGATTTAAGAAGTTATAATCCTGTAATTAGTAGTTATCTTGTGACCAATCTAAATGATAAAACTAATGTAAAGGTTCCTCCAATTGATTTAAATAAAGTAAGAGAATATGTTTATTTAAAAAATCAAAAAGAAAATGAAGAAACTTTAAATGCAATTATTAAAACGGTTAAGGAACTTGAAAATAAAGGAATAGAAAGAGATATAATCTTAAATGATCTGCAAATTGCTTATGCTTATGTAGCTAATAAAGAAATAAGAGAAAAAAATAATTTTAGAGAAGGACAAGGAAGAAAAAATGGAAAATAAAGACAACTTAGATATAATAGATTATTCTATAATTTATAATTATTTTTTAAGTAATGAATATACGGAATGGTTAAAAAGAATCTTTATTTACCCTTTAGATTATCAAAAAAGAGAAATAGCCACCATTAAAGAAAATATGGGATTAGATTTTCTTAATTTAGAAATTTTTATTATAGTAATTAAAAACTTTTTAAAAGAAAATAATAGTGATGTTAGTTATTTAAAAAGAAATAAAAGAATTAGTTCTTATACTATTTTAAAGGGAAGTTCTTTTATTACAATTGATGTTTTAGAAGATTTAAATAAGGAAGAAAAAAATATTTATAAAATAACCACTAGTGGGAATATTGATATTCTAACTAAACAAACAATTAGTTTAGATAGTTTAAAAGAATATGCTTATAATAAATTAAATAAAGAAGAAAGAAGTAGATAGTATGCAATGGAACGAAAATAATAAAGGAATGTTAAAATATTATGAATTTTTATTAAATCCGGAATGTGAAAGATGGCTTAGAAATGTTTTTGTATATAATATAAGTGAAAAAGAAAAAGAATTAGCATTAATTACTAAAGATATGGGTATGGATTATATTTGTCTTAATATTTTAATTATTATTTGTAAAGAATATTTAAAGAATTGTCAAAGAGAAAATTTAAATGCTCTATATATTATCAATTATGGTTCTTGTTATCTTAAAATAAAAGAAATTAAAGATCTAGAATTAAAGGAAATAAAATATCAAGTAAATACTTGTCCTAAAAGTGATTTAGATAAAGATATAGTTAATATTGATCATTTAAAAACCGTGGCTGTTTATTATGCTAATATTATGAAAAATGTCGATATATTAATTAAAAAAGGAATTAGAATAGAAGATATTCTAGAATACTTAAATGAATGCTTTAATAAAGAAAAAAGTGTCAAATCTAAGTAATACTATGTATAAATAAAAATAGATATGATATAATATAAATACCTAGTAAGGTAAGTTATTCATATAAAACCGACTATATTGATAATAAGGGGAACTAATTATCTTGTGGTGTTGAAGACTTGCAGTATATAGCAAGGATCCTAATACTCGATATGTGTTCTACCACCTGCGGAAGAGCGGGATTTTATCAAGATAACTACCTCTAGGTTTTTTGGTGATGTAAAATGTATGAGCGTATAATTAATTTAATAGGAAAAGATAATTTTAAAAAAATAGAAAATTGTAAAATACTTTTAGTAGGTTGTGGGGGAGTAGGAAGTTTTGCCTATATATCTTTAATTAGAAGTGGTTTTAAAAATATTATGGTTATTGATAATGATAAAGTAGAACTTTCTAATTTAAATAGACAACTTGTAGCAAGTAAGAAGACTTTAGGAAAGAATAAAGTAGATATTGCTAAAAGTTTAGCCCAAGAACTTAATGAAGACATCCATATAACCCCTTTAAACATGTTTTTAGATAAAAGTAATATAAATACTCTAGAAACCGATTTTGACTTCATAATCGATGCTTGTGATACGATAAATACCAAAATAGAATTAATTAAATTTGCGAAAGCTAATAAAATAGAAATAATTAGTGCCATGGGAATGGGAAATAGAGTAGAGGCCAGTAACATTAAAATAACTTCTTTAGATAAAACTAAAAATGACCCATTAGCTAAAATATTAAGAAAAAAAGTGAAAGAAGAAAATATTAAAGGCAAAATAATGGTCGTCTATAATGAATCTTTACCTCTTAAAAAAAGAGAAGTAAATTCTTTAATTACTTCTCCAGGTATAGCCGGATTACTTATTACCGATTATATTGTGCAAAAATTACTTTTTATTAATAAGGAAAGTCGCTAACATTTCCGGGTTAACTCCTTCACAAACAATATTATAAATAAGAGAGATAAGAGCAATACTTACTCCTTTTTTATTGAGCATTTGATAGATAGAATTTAAAGTATAATAACCTTCAACAGTATTTTCTTTTAAATATTTAGTTATTTTGTCTTTATCTTTGGTACTGCCAATTACATAGCCAAAAGAATAATTCCGACTTTTAGGACTAGAACATGTAAGAAGTAAATCGCCAATGCCCGCAAAAGATAAAATGGTTTTCTTTTTGCCTCCTAAAGCATGAATAATATTTTTCATATCATGTAATGATTCATTTATTAAGAAAGCTTGAGTTGATTCGGAATAACCTAAACCTTTTAAAATACCAGCAGCAACGGCAATAATATTTTTAATACTGCCACATAATTGAATTCCAATAATATCTGATGATATTCTTAATTTTAAAGTTTCATTTTGTAAGGTGTTTTTAACTAAATTAACTGTCTTACGATTATACCCAGCAATAGCTAAAGCAGCCGGTTCATTATTTATTAAATCAATTGCAAAAGTGGGACCTGATATAACACAAATATTATTCGTATTTAAAATATTTTTAACGACAACTGATAAAGGATTTAAAGTGCTATCATCAATTCCTTTAGAAGCAATACAAATGGGAGTATTATGATAATAAGGTTTTATTTTCGTAACTACATCTTTGATATATTTAGAAGCTGTTACTAAAAAGATTAAATCAACATTTTGTAATGCTTCTTCATAACTAGTGGTAATCGTTATATTGTCTTTAAAAACAACTTGCGGAAATATTCTTTTAATTTGATGCGTATCTTGAAATTCTTTTAAAGTATCTGCATTTTCGGTCCAAAGTTTTATTTCATTTTGCTTGTTTTTGGAAAGCATTTGGGCAATACCTAAGCTATAGGCTCCCGTTCCCATAATAGTTATTTTCATTTTTCACCCTTCATTTCTTTATGAACTTTATTTAAATTATTTTCAACTAAATTATTTTTAGGAAAGTAATATTTTGTTCCTCTTAATTTTTCTGGTAAATATTCTTGTTTAACCCAATCATTAGGGTAATTATGCGGGTATAAATAATTAGGATTACCATTTTTAATATGACTAGGAACAGTCCCAATATTACCTTTATGAATATCTTCTAAAACTTTATCAATGGCCATTACCGCACTGTTGCTTTTAGGAGATAAAGCCATTTCAATCGCAATTTCAGCCAAAGGAATGCGAGCCTCTGGAAGTCCTACTCTTAAAGCGGCTTCAATCGCGGCATTAAGTCTTGGGCCAATTCCGGGATTAGCAAGTCCTATATCTTCATAAGCAATAACCGAAAACCTTCTAATAATACTTTCTAAATCTTCGGCTTCAATTAATCTTCCTAAATAGTGCAAAGTTGCATCAACATCACTACCTCTAATGGATTTTTGTAAAGCACTTAAAACATCATAATGACCATCTTCATTTTTATCATGTAAAAAAACTGGTTTAGAATTGATACTTTTAATAATTGCAATATCAATTTCATGTTTAGTGGTGGAGTAGTAAGCCATCTCTAATAAATTTAAAGCATTCCGGACATCTCCACTCGAAAGAGAAGCAATGTATTCTAAAGTCTTTTTATTGGTTTTTAAGCCCTCTAATGTTTTAGTAGCTTTAGTTAAAACTTTAATAATATCTTCTTCTTGCATTTCATGTAAAGAAAATATTTGACATCGACTTCTAATCGCCGGATTAATATTATGATAAGGATTACTTGTTGTAAGACCAATCAAAATAATGGTCCCATTTTCAATAAAGGGTAGTAATATATCTTGTTTATCTTTATTCATCCGATGAATTTCATCAACTACTAGTAATAAATCTCCATAGAATTTAGCTTCGGCAATGGCATTATCAAAATCTTCTTTTTTACTGACAGTAGCATTTAAAAATTTGGTTCTAAGACCTAATTCTTTACTTAAAGCATAAGCAATACTAGTTTTACCAGTGCCTGGACTACCATATAAAATCATCGAAAATATTTTTTTATTTTTAACTAAATTAGTTAATATTTTATCTTTCCCAATTAAATGCTCTTGACCAACAACATCACTTAATTTTTGGGGTCTTAATTTATCAGCTAAAATCTCCATAATGCCTCAATCTTTCTAAATAATTACTTAAAAATATTATACCAAAAATAAGTAATTTATTAAATAATTATGTTATAATAAATAAGAGGGATTGTAAATGAACAATGCTATAACTTTAGAAGAAAATGTTCTTGATTATCTAAATTATTTAAAATATGAGCGCAAACTATCTTCAAATACTTATGAAAGTTATGCTTATAATTTAAAAAAGATAACTAAATATTTTGAAGATAAATCTTTAACTCATTTAACGGAAGATGAGATTCGTTTATTTTTATATAATTCTAAAGAAAGTAAAAAAACCATTGCCCATTATTTAACCGTTTTAAAATCTTTTTATGATTATTTATTAGATAATGAAATAATTAAAGTTAATCCTTGTTTAAATATTAAAATGCCCAAATTAGAAAAAAGTTTACCTAAATTTTTAACGGAAGAAGAAGTAAACCGTCTTTTAGATATCAAGCTACAAAAACCTCTTGATTATCGTGATAAAGCCATGTTAGAAGTTTTATATGCTACGGGTATTAGAATCTCCGAATTATTAGATTTAACTTTAAATAGTTATAATGAAAAAGGTTGTTTTATTAAAGTCATGGGGAAGGGAAGTAAAGAGCGAATTGTTCCTTTAGGAGATATTACTATAAGATATTTAAATTTATATCTTAAAGAATATCGCCCTTTAATTTTAAAAACTAAAGAAACTGATTATTTATTTGTAAATTATAATGGTTCCAGAATGAGTCGCCAAGGTTTTTTTAAAATTTTAAAAAAGAAGTGTGAAGATGCAGGCATAAAAAAAGAAGTATCTCCCCATGTTTTAAGACACTCATTTGCCACCCATTTACTTAATAATGGTGCTGACCTTAGAATTATTCAAGAATTATTAGGGCATGAAAATATCTCCACTACGGAAATATATTCTCATATATCTAAAGATAAAATAATTACTGATTATCAAAAACATCCCCATTATTACAAATAAAAAGGACAATTAATCATGTCCTTTTTTAAATAATTATCTACTTTGGTTATTACTACGAGAATTGCTGCTTTTACTTTGGTTGTTACTTCTTTTATTATTACTTCTATTATTTGATTGTTCTCTGTTGTTACTTCTAGAGTTAGATTCTCTATTATTATTACAACTTCTACTCATATATATCTTACCTCCTGTTATTATTATGGCTGGCATATTTAAAATAATACTTCCAAATAATTACAATCATTGGTAATATTTACCTTCCTTTAAAAAAGAAAATGATTGATAAAAATAAATAAAATTCCTAAGAACATCCCTAAATAAATGAATTTATTTTCATGATAACTTGATGAAGCCGGAAGCATTTCATTAATGGCTAAAGTAATCATAATTCCGGCCACAAATAAAAGGATGATACTAATCATTACGGGAGTAATATAATCTTTTAAAAAGATTAAGGCTAGGATGGCTCCAAAGGGTTCAGCTAAACCTGAAAGAAGAGTAGGGAGTAATGCTCTTTTTCGCGACTTAGTCGCATAATAAATGGGAACGGCAATCGAAATACCTTCCGGAATATTATGCATCATAATAGCTAAAGCTAATTTAAGGCCCAAACTTTTATCTTGAACACTACCTATAAAAGTAGCAATACCTTCTGGTAAATTGTGAATAATCAAAGCAATCATACTTAAAACACCTAATTTATATAATGTATCATTATTAAATTTCATTAATTTATTAAGAACTAAAACTAGAATAACTCCTAAAACAAAGGAAGCTAAAATAATTAAATAACCCGGAATAGTCTTAAAATTAAATAATATAGTAAAAAAGGAAGAAGGAATTAAATCAGTTATACTTATGCCAATCATAATCGCTAAAGAAAAGGCTAGGCAAAAAGTTATAAATTTATTAATCTTATCTTCTTTTATTTTAAAAAAGATAATTATACCCCCAAGAAGAGTAGACATTCCCGCTAAAAAGGAAACTAATAAAGCATAAGAAACACTCATCTTAAATCACCTAATAAAATAGTATGAATAAAAAATAGATATATTAATTTAGAAGATATTATTTAATTTATTTGATTAATTTATTAAAAGAGGAGAAGAAAAAAATAACCCTCAAATAATTTTCCAAGGCATTGGTTAACATAATATACATTATGCAATATTCAAAAATGACTATTTTTGGGCTTATTTTAGCCAAATTTTAACTTTTCTAAGATAACTACTCTAGCAATTATTATTAAATTTTAATGAGCCAAAAAATTTATTAATTAAATTTACTTTTTAAAAATTAAATATGTTTTTTTATTTATAACCTTATTAATAATATTAAATAAGGATTAATACGCGTATATATCCTATTATTATATATTATATAAGGATATATACGTATACCCTATTTTTAATGAAGAGAGTAGTTAGAAAAAAAGAGTAGTTATACTCTTTCACTTTTAACCCAATAGTAGGTATTATCTTGATTCTTTTTAAAAGTATGCTTATATAAAGTACCATAATTTTTAATAAAATCATAATCCATTTTTTTATCTTTTAACTTACTATAAGCTTTACTACATCTAATGCTTTCTTCTCCTTCATCATAAGCGGTATAGCACTTCTCTTCTACTAGTTTAATGAAATAATCATAGATAAATATTGTATCGCCTCTTTCACTAGCTTTTTTAATAGAGCGATAAATCGCAATATCACTACCAACAGTATAAGTTATTTCATCAGATAATCCACAATAATATTTATCATCTTTCACAAAACAAATATTAAAGCCATCTAATTTAAAACTAGTTACTTCTTTACCTACATTTTCACCATACATTTTAGTATAGGTTTTTTCTACTTCTTCTTTAGAATAAATACGAACTTTACATAGATTACTTCCCTCTTCAGTTCTAAAAGTCATTTCATCTTCAACACATAAATCATCTTTTTTAGAACTTTTATAAGTAATTTCTTTTTCGGGTTCTAAAGCTGTTTTTTGAAAAGCAAAACATAATTTTAAATCACTTCTTGTATTTTTACTTTCCACTACTCCATCATTATAATTTAAAAGTCCTTCACAATTACTTAAATTGTCACTACTAAAATAATCATGTAATTCGGTTACTAATTTATCATTCGTTTCTAAGCTTTTCCCATTTATAACTCTAAATATGACTAAAATTAAAGCAATAATAATTAATATAACTACCAAAAATATCAAAAAAGTATCATTTTCCTTTTTTTTCATGTAGTAATTACCTTCTATACCTTTCTGGATTGAATTTCGGCTATTTTTTCAAATACTTCCGCAGCATTACTTTCATTTATTTCGGTATAACCAAGTTCTTTTAAAGCTTGTATTTTGGTGGTATTAAGTTGTTGAGTTCGACTTAATTTTTCTTCTTTTTTCGCTTCAATTTCTTGAACGAAACGTTTATGACTTTCCATTACTTTACTCTTACTAGCGCCCCCATTATTGTAGAGAGTTAAAGCCGAATATAAAATACTTTCAAAGATAAATTGTTTATCTTCATTAAAAGCATATTCATCAGCACTTATAAAACCATTTGTCTTCGCCATATAAGCTAAAATATATTTAATTTCTGGAACATTGTCCATTGATTGTAATAAATTATGTAAATATTTAACTGCCGAAAAATCATTATTTTTATTTTCTTCTAATTTTTCTTTTAAAAGAAAAGCTATATCATTTAAAAGAATTCTACTCTCTTTATCAAGTCCTTTTAAATCTAA
>CANQXB010000021.1 GCA_947627805.1 uncultured Bacilli bacterium | reverse complement strand
CATAATATCACTCTTCTTTATAAATAATATTTTTTTCTGTGTATTTATTTTACCATATTTTAAATAATAAGAAAAATATTTATAAGAAAAAAAGGTATCTTTTCAATACCTTATATTAGTAATAAATTATAGTTTAACTATTAATAAATCTTTTAATTCTATAAATTTATATAATTGTTGTAATTTAAAGGAATGTTATTATTACTAGGTTGGGTAACCAAATGGAGTATTAGTACATCTAAAATTGTCTATTTTTATACTTACTGTTAATTCTTTTCCGGCTAAATAACTTTGGTCATCATCTCGATTATCAAATCGTAAATACGCTTTGATTGGCTCCATATTGGAATTACTTAAATTGAATTTGAATTCTTGTTTACCAGTGTATTCTGATAAATCATAACCTTCAGAAAAACTTCCTTGTTTTACTTCTAATCTCAAATCACCATTTTGAAGTAATTCAGCCATGTTTCCACCTAAATCGATATTTATATCAACATAACAACCATATTCCTCAGTTAATGTCCCTTTCTTGGTAAATGTTCCTATATCTTGATATGCTGAAACCAATTCAGTTTCATATTTCTTATTGCTATCGGTTGTTCCATAATATTCATACCCTCTTTTGTCCTCGGTCATATCACTTACATCTAGATTAATATGATAATTTGTTATTCCGCCACTTAAGGTTATTTCATTTTGTTCTCCAGCTATTAACTCGACATTAGTTGTTGTATTTTCTCCTTCTATTTGTAAACTAAAGAAGGCATAAGTGGTTCCTACTACAACTAATATTAATGTTACCACCAATACTATACTACTTATTAATATTTTTCTTTCTTCTCCATTCATATAATTTTAATCTCTCCTTTCTGTTAATAACTTAACCATTATATTATCTTTTATCTATTGATACTTTTATTATATAATACCCCCCCCCAGAGTCAAAAATTTTTTTCTGCTTCTGTTAAAAAGTTGTAAATGGTTTGTGCGTGTGCGATGGTAAACTTAAAGTATTTAAATAAAATGATAGATACCTTGAATAATATCTATCATTTTGGTATAATCTAATTAATGGAGATGAGTTATCATCGCCTAATGGGTTTTTGCTACTTTATTCGAATATCAATTCGAACTGAGGTAGCATCTTTTTTTGCTTTAAACATGTTGTCTATTATCAAAGAAATGAACTTAAATAATACAAGTATTACTAATTTCATCAAAACCACCTACCTTTCAACAAGATTTTGTTTCCAAAACCCCCGAAAGAGTAAGGCGAGACTTCTCATCTCGAGGACTATATTTTAGTGATATTTTTTTACTTTGCAACACTTTCGACAAACCTTGTCAAAACTTCTTAATTTTCGCAATTTTAAAACCAGATTTCTCTGGTTTATTATTTTTTAATCCTATAAATTTATATATTTGTTTGTTTATAATTTAAAGAGATATTCATAAAATTTCTATGATTTTTTCTACTCAGGAAATACATGTGGAGTATTGATACATCTAAAATTATCTATTTTTATACTTACTGTTAATTCTTTCCCAGCTAAATAACTTTGGTCATTATAGGTATTATAAAATACTAAATAAGCTTGGATTGGCTCCATATTGGAATTACTTAAATTGAATTCGAATTCTTGTTTACCAGTGTCTTCTGATAAATCATGGTTCATCCCAATACCTTCTCTTTGCTGTACATATAAAAATAATTCATTATCTCGTAGTAATCCAGCCATATTTCCGCCTAAATCGATATTTATATCAACATAACAGCCATATTCCTCAGTTAATGTACCTTTCTTGGTAAATGTTCCTATATCTTGAAGTGCTGAAACCCACTCTTTTTCATATTTCTTGTTGCTATCGGTTGTTCCATAATAAGATGTCCCTTTTTTATCTTCTGTCATATCACTTACATCTAGATTAATATGATAATTTGTTATTCCGCCACTTAAGGTTATTTCATTTTGTTCTCCTGCTGTTAACTCGACATTGGTTGTTGTTTCTTCTCCTTCTATTTGTAAACTAAAGAATGCATAAGTGGTTCCTACGACTACTAATATTAGTGTTACTACCAATACTATACTACTTATTAATATTTTCCTTTCTTCTCCATTCATATAATTTTAATCTCTCCTTTCTGTTAATAACTTAACTATTATATTATCTTTTATCTATTGATACTTTTATTATATAATACCCCCCCCGGTGGTCAAAAGAATTTTTCTTATGTTGTTAAAAAGTTGTAAATGTGCGATGGTAAACTTAAAATATTATAATAATAATAAAATAGCAACTATTAAAATAAAATTAAATATGCTAAAATTTAAATGAGGTATTCGATTATGAATTTTGAATTTGATACAGTTAAATTATTATTTGATTTATTTGATATTGTTAATAAAGATAATAAATATATTATTTTAAATAAATTAGATAAAACTGAATATGACTTTAATGACCAATTTGCCGAAAATATTAAATTTGCTTATACTTGGGTTTTAGCTACAAAATATAAGCCCTCTATTGAAATGAATAATAATTTAACCAAAGAAGAATATCACCAGGCTTTTAATGAGGAAGCTAAACTAATTTATGATACCATTATGCAAAAAGTAATTTCTAATTTTCAATCTTTAGGAATAATATATCCAGAAGAAGATTTAATTATAGAAGTTAAAAAAGAAATACCTTCTTTTAATTCTGATATTATCAAAGGATTATATGCTAATATTGATGGTTATAATTCTTTTGTCTATTGGGTTAAAGAAGCTAGTTTATTTGAACTAACAAAAGAAGAAAATGATTTTAAAAGAAAAAGATGAACAAATTTGTTGTTTTTTAAACAACAAGATTTCCATCTTTCATAATTATAATTCTACCTTTAATTGTATCAGCTTCAATTGTTAAATCAGAAGTACCAATCATAAAATCCACATGATTAGTAGCGGTATTAACTCCTAGAGCTTTTAATTCTTTAGGAGTTTTTTTATTACCATTTAAAATACATTCCATAAAACCACTACCTAAAGCTAAATGACAAGAGGCATTTTCATCAATTAAAGTAGTTTCAAAAACTAAATTAGTATTAGATATAGGAGAATTATAATCTACTAAAGCAACTTCTCCTAAAGAAGCCATTAATGTAGAACTTTGAATTAATTTTTTTAAAGTTGCATTACCAACTTTAGCTTTACTAGATACAACTTTACCCCTATCAAATTTAACATAAAAATCTTTAATTGTTTGACCATTATAAACTAAAGGCTTAGAACTATAAACAATACCTTTAGTCTTGCGATAATCCGGAGTAGTAAATATTTCATAACTAGGCATATTTACTAACCATTTATCACTCGCTGCACTTCGCCACAAAGCCTTTTCATTTAAAGTTATTTCTAAATCAGTTCCTAATTTATTTTTATAATATAATTTACTAATTTTTAAAGCATTTAATTTATCTTCTAATTTTTGTTGTTTAATTAAGAATTTTTCCCAATTCTTAAGAGGATTACCTTCTTTAAACATGCAAATATCTCCTAAAATGTTCCAAAAGTCCTCTAAAGGGGCTTTACTATTAGGAAGTATTTTTTGAGCCCATAAAGAATTTGGCACTACGGCTATACACCAAGGAATTTCTCCCTTTAATTGTTTACTCCGATATATTGGTTTACTTTTTAATTTTAAATCAGCTACTTTCGCTATTTTACCTGGTTCTATATCTTCCATTAAATTAGGAATTTCACTTTCTAACATTAAAAAGGCCGCATTTTTCTTGGCATATTCATCCCAAATATGGCAGTTGAATAAAGAATTATTTTCAATTTCTTTTAAACTACTATTATTTAAAACATAATAGATTTCATAAGGATTTTTTTCATCTAAATAAATATCTTTAACCCCTAACTCTTCAGCATATTCTTTTAATTTCATTACAAAAGGCCGACTAATCAAAGAATAACTAATAAAAAGAGGAGTCTTTTTATCTATTTTTAAACATCCTTCTAATAACAATTTAATATATTTATCTTCCATTATCTTCACCATTAAAATTATAACACAATATTAAAAAATTATTTATAAGTTCTATAAATTAATTTATTTTTTAAAAATTATAAATTTAACTAGTGACTAATATGTCCTGCTTTGATATAATGTATTTAGGATGAAAAAGAAAGACAAATACAAATTTTATAAAGAAATAATAAAACCAATAGAAAAAAGGTATCAAAAATTAGATACTCTATCTTTGTTATTGCCTTTTAAATTTCTTCACAAAGAAAAAGAAAGATATAATAACTTATTAAGAAAATTATATATCTTACTTTTAAAATAAATTATTTAAATTTTATTAAATATTCTTTATTTCGAATTCTTATAACTAGCCAGAAATGGTTAGCTTCTTTTAATTTACTATTAACTTCTAAAACAAGTTTAGATTTATCACTACTTGGAGTAACATTTTTAACATTTTCAAGATACTCTTCCCCTTTATATTCATACTTTATTTTAAAGAAAGTATTAGCAAAAGTGGAAACATCGGATGAAAAACTATAAAAAGGAATATTTTTATCTATTTGATAATCATAACCCATTATTAATAATGTTTTCTCACTAGTATTAAAACCAACATTAATCATATTTATATATTCTTTACACATATCACTTCTAACACAACTATTATATTTATAAGTATAACGATTAGATATTGTATAATCGGTTATTGTAAATTTAGTATCTCTTAAATTAGAATTATAAAAAGCTACTTCTTTATTAACTGAAAATTCTCCTTCACTACTTAGTTTATCAACAATAATTGGTGTTATGGTTACATAATTATACTTACCAATAAATATTTTATCTACTAATGTAGCGCCATTACTAATTTTAATTCGATAAGTCTTTTTAACTTCTTTTTGGTTTAATTCATAAACTAAAGAAAAAGTATTCTCAGTTTCTCCTTTAATATCACTACCAAAGAAATTTCTTGCATAATCAATAAAATTATCGCCTTTATCAGATACTGGATAATAATATTCATCATCAATTTCTAAACGGAAATTATTATAATTTAAACTTTGTATTTGGGTAGTATTATTTTTAGCATATAATCTAATTACTAAATAATATTTACCATTTTTAATAGTATCTCCTTTATAATCTAAATTAGTTATAATACTATCTTCAATCCGATAACTAACATTTAAATAATCAAATGTTTCTCCTTGAATATAAGTTCTATCAACAATATTTGGTAAAGCTTTATAGATTATATAACCAAGTAATCCGGCCACGGCAATACAAATTAAAACAAATACAAAACGATTTTCTTTAATATAATAGATGAACTCTCTAAAGAATCTTCTAATATTTCGATATAATTTAACATTATCTTTTTTAAGGGTAATTTCAACTTCTTCACTATCTTCTTCACTTATTTGTAAATCTTTTAAATCTTGTTGAAAATTAAATTTGCTAAAGTTAAAACCAAAACCATACATCAAGAAAAAGATAATAAAAGTTACCTGTGGCAGCATTAAAATTAAAGCTATATCTCGATACGCTCGCGATGCTTCAGCAGTGATAACAGTTGTTTCCATAGTTATCATTAAGCCTTTAACTAAAGAAAGTAAAGCAAAGCTTAAAATGTAAAAAATAATTGCTATAACATAAACTTTATTATTTTTCTTTTTATAAAGAAAAAGTAAACATAACGCTCCCAGGCCTATAACAATTAATATTAAAGCTACATAAAAGGATAAAGATATATAATTTAAATAATAATCTTTATAAAAAGAACCAGAATAACCATTATTTATATAATCCACAAAAAAATGCGCTATTTGATAAGTTTTATAAGTTAAAAAACTTCCAATAATAGCTAATATGAAATTAATTAATCTAAAATGTTTAATTAAAAATGCATATGGTCTTCTTAGTATCATATCTAATCCCCTACTAATATAATAATACCAAAACTTAGAAAAAAAGTAAATTAACTTAAAAATAAACTAGATATATTTATTATCTAGTTTACTTCTTATTAACAAGTAATTGTCCTTGCATTAAATAAATTGTCTTATTTTCCTCTAAAAATTTATTTATATTGGTATTAAAAGTTTTAACAACTTCTTCTAAGGTATCTCCTTCCGCTGTTATATAATAAGCATACCCATTTTTAGGAATCAATATTTGTTCATTAGGATAAATATAATCTTCCATATTTAAACCATTAAGACTGGCAAGTAACTCTGGATTAATATTATATTTTCTTCCTATACCATATAAACTATCTCCTTGTTCAACAGTATAATAGTTAAAATAATCTTTACTATTAACTGGAACAATTAATTCCATATCTTCTCTTAGCTCATCTTCATAATAAATATTATTTAAATCTTGTAAAACTTTAACACTTGTATCAAATTTTTTAGCTACACTATAAATGTCTTCCCCTTTTTTTAAGCGATAACTCTCAAACAATTTTAACACCTCTAATATAAAGTATGTTAAATATTTATTTATGTTATTTAATAAATAAAGATCATATTACTATTATTAAAGTTCCATTCAAAATTACTTAAAAGTAAGATTTCTTTTAGGCCATCATGCATCATTAAATTATTTTCTTGTAAGTAATAAATTTTATCATCTTCTACTTTAATAATTTTTGTTACTTTAGAAGAAGACAACTTAATTAAATTATTTGCAATAACTTTATATAAATTATCATCTTTTATAATATATTCAGGATAATCTTTATTTATAAAGTTTAAATTCTTATTAACTATTTCTTTATAATCTTTTTTAACTAATTTATTATTTTCTAATATTAAATAATCTATTTCTTCTAATTTTTTCTTTTTTAAATCAAGACGATATTCTTTTTCTTCTTTCTTATCTAGTAAATAAATTTTATTTTTATAATCTCCTAAAAAAAGGCTATCAAATGCTATTTTAGTATCTAATTTGATTTCTTCTTTAGTACCTGTTTTTAAATCAATTACATAAATAGTTGAAAAATAATATTTTTCATTATAATTAGGAATAATTAAATATTCCGCCATTTGATATAATAAATCTATATTATATAAGTCATTATTAAATAAATTTAGAATATTTTTTTGATTATTATTTAAATAAATAAAACCCCGATAATTAAATAAAGCATAATTTTTATTATTTAAATAATTAATATCAATATTTTCATATTTTTTATTCAAACTTTTTATTTTTTCTTCTTTTAAATTTTCTATTTTAAGATTACTTAAATTATAAGCATAAACATTACCATCTTTACTACAAAGAGGATTAAATATTAACTTGCTACTCGGAATTATACATGTTTCTTCCTCATTTTGATATTCTTCAATATTATCAATTAATTCTCTTTTACGGGTATATTTATTCTTAATTAAATAAGCATAAGTTATATTTTTATCTTTGATTAAAAAAGTATAATAACCTTTTTTCTTATCATAACTTTCTTGAACTTCATATTTATTAACTTTATAGGTTTTAGTATAACTATAAGGTTTCGAAATTAAATATAAAAAAACGATAAAGAAAATAGTTAAAAAAGTTATAAATAAATATAATTTAATTTTCTTCCTTTTTTTCACCATATTCTTTTTTCGCTTTCATCATAAATTCTGATACCGTTGTTTCAATTTCATCTAAAGCATTTTTAGATATATTACTTAAAACGACGACTTCTTTAACAGTATCAATCGTAACTTTACCCCATATAAGGCCTTTATAAATTTCCATATCATTATATAAATCAGGAGTTATCGAGTAAAGAAAACTACCCCAGACAATTCTTTTATGACCTAAAAGTAATCTTTTATTAGTAAGAACAATAACAAAAGTATTAAACCATTCGGTAAATTTTTCATTTTTTTGGGCAATAAAGGCATATAATACTTCTTCATCGGGATTTAAATAATCTTCAATTACTTTGGCATGACTTTGACATCTCCAAAAAATACCTCCCGGATATTTCTTTTTAAATTCTAATACTTTATCATAAACTTTACCCATAAAATTCACCTACTTTATTATTTAACTTCTTGACTCCATAATTCATGATTGTTGCAATAAGCATATAAAATGCCTTTTTTATTAGGAAATATAACTTCTGGTGTATCACCTGGATTAAAATATTTAATATATTCTTCATCGTCTGTTACTAAACTAATCCATTCAATATAATGAGCTTCTTCCATTACATGAGCAACTTTAACTTTTAGATTATCGTCTTCTACTTCATAGGTTGGAATATGTTTTTCTAAGGAAGCCTCCACAGTATTAGGAATAATATCAGTCATTTTTTCATCGCAACAAACAAAATTACAAGGACAATGACAATCTTTTATTACTTTAATAATTGCGCCGCAGCTTTCACATTTTTTTAATTTTAATTCTCTCATAATTACACCTCTTACCAATATTATAAAATATATTTCTCTTTTTTTAAACTTCTTTTTAAGTTCTTTAATAAAACAAATTAAATCTCTCTTAATTTAAAATTTTTCTAATACTTTTATTTTTTCGTAAATAATTAAATTATCTTCATTAAAATCTTTATACAATTTTTTTAAATCTTTTTTATAATTTGAAAAATTTTTCATACTTTTTCCAATAGTTTTCTCAAAATCTTTAAATTTAATTATTTTATTATCTATTACTTCTATACTACCTAAAATATTATAATCTTCATCTTTAAGTAAATATTTATTTTTAATTGTTGAATAATTTTTATCATTATTTAAAAAAGGCAAATAATAAATTAAAAAATTTTGGCGATTTTCTAAAATATCTTCTATTTTTTCTTTAGTCATAATTAAATGACTATAATTTTGATATTTTGCTTGTCTTTCATTATGACATCTAATTAATTTATCACTATAATTTATTTTTTGTGCTTTTTTATCCAAATAAGCTATTTTTATTTTATCTTTTAAAAATATTTTTTCTTTAGAGAATATTTTTTCTAATTTTTCAACAACTAAATTAAATCTTTCGGAATTTTTCCAATCTTTTAAGCCAATAAATAATAAATATTTTTGCATTTCCTCAATAAAATTTAACTCTTGCTTACTATAATTATCTTTATATTCTTTTGGAATACAAAATGACTCTGGGTAATTATAGAGCTCACTTAATACACTATCAAAATTGTGAGAATGGCTTTGATAATTTTCCCTATTTTTATCTTTATTAATAGTATAATGGTAAGTTAAACCAACTTTACAAATATTTTCTAAAGCATCCATTAATAAAGTGTTATTTTCATACCCACTGGTATTATCAAAACGTCTTAGATAGCTAACCCATTCATATTTTTCTTTCCTTTTATTATAAAATCCAAATGGTAAATTACATTTATTTAATTTACGATATCTTCGATTAGTTTTATAGATTTGAAATTTCCATTTTAATTGCATATTACCACCTCAATTTCTATTATTAACCTTCTAGAATTTTAAATTATTTTTTTAAACTTCTTTTTGGTTCTTTATAAATATATTCACCTTTTATCATATTTTCCCTATCAATAAGTCTAATGGCACAATTGGCCATATTAGGCTCATTATTATACCACTCAGGAGAAAAATGGAAAAAATTCATAATAATAGTCTTTATTGTTGCACCATGCGATACCACAAATAAAGGGTCATTATTATCTCTAAAAATGGTATCTAAAAATAGTTTAGTTCTTAAAGCCACATCCATCGGACTTTCTCCTTGAGGCATCTTCGCATAAAATTTACCATTATTTTGCCAATAATTATCATAAAATTTAAATTCTTCAGGATACATTTCTTTAATTAAACTTATTTCTTTATCACTAAATAAACCATATCTTTGCTCAATTAAAGTAATATCTTCTTTGATATTATTAATTTTTATTTCTTCATTAATAATTCTAGCTGTTTCTCTTGTTCTTTCATAAGGACTAACCCACAAAGTAGCATTATCTATATCAATATTATTTTCTTCTAAATATTTTTTTAAAAATATTCCTGCCTCTTTAGCTTCCATTTTACCTTTATCTGATAAATAAACTTGATGGTCGGGAAGGCCTATTTGATAATTTTCTTTGGTGTTTTGCATCGATTCTCCATGTCTTATTAAAAATATTTTCATGCGTAATCACGTCCTTTTATGTATTATACTATATTTATCTAAATATTCAATAAAAGCTTTTCTTTTTAATTATTCTAAATATATTCTATCATATATTTGATTTTTTATTGTAATTTTTTCGTCCAGATATCTAATATTTTTTGAATATCATCGGGTACATCAAGATTATTTTTAAGTCTTGCTTGGACAATTTTATTATTTTTAACTTCAATCGTTACAAAAGATTTATTTAAATTTTTCTTCTTTCGCATAAAGTATATTTGTAAATTATTTTTTCCATAATCTTCAATATACATTCTTAAACAATTATTTTGAGCTTTCCCTTCTTTAAGCATTTCTTCCACACTTGAGGCCGGATAAATCACATAATTTTTATCTTCATATTTATTTTTTTCGTAATATTTAGCTAACTTCTTAATTTTTTTATTATAATTTTTACTAACTATTTGATTATTGTTTTCGATTGCTTCATCATGAGCCATATAAAAATCTTCAGGATAAAGAACCTTTTTATTTTTTAAATCATAACCAAGATATTCAGCCATTTTGATATAATCATTATAATCTAAGATACTAACATGATTAGACTTTAAATAATCCCATAATTCTAAAACTTTAATTTTCTTAAATTTGAGTATATAATCCAGTTCTTCAGGAGCATCTTTCATATAATTAATTAATTCCATATTTTTAATCTTACATATTTTTAAAGTTAAAAAGGCATTATAATCAAAGTTATTTTTAATCATAAAATCTAAATATTCTCCTTTTGGATTTAATAAGACCTTCTCTTCCCTATCATATTTGATTAAACTAATATCATTAAAGGCTAAAGAATAAAATTTATGCTTCATTAAATATTCAAAACCTTTATAATATAGAGGAAAATATACAACATTAAAAAGATGAATAGGCTTATGATTTAAATAAAATGCAGATTCCCACAAATGAGTATAACGATAAATAGTATCTTTTAAATTCTCTAAATTATCAGTATATAAATAGCTACAATAATTATGGTAATCAAAATAATTATCAATATTAACATAATATAAATTATCTTCTTTGGCAATTTTATTCGCAATATCTTTATATTTATAAGTCTTATTAGTCATTAAATTAATACATTTATCTTTTAAAATATGAAAACAACTTTCAATTTTAAAATAAATAGTTTTAGTAAGATACGTAGTTAAAGGATTAGTATAATTTACCTCAACATTAATGACATATAAAACAATTTCCTTATCTGGAGTATCAAAAACTAAATAACTATTTCCATAAGAAATCTCTTGAGGCTTTTTTATATTTATAAGCCATTCATTTTTTCGATTTTTAATATCAAAACTTTCTTGACAATTTTCACATATCCCCAAAGAATTTAATTTATGTAAACAATTAGAACAATATAAAGTATTAGTATCATAATCTTTTAAATAAACTTTTTTTAATTCCTCTATTAAATAATTTTTAACTTTAGGATTAATATCTGCACTTACTTGCCAATAATTAATTTTTTCCATATCTATTTTATTTTTCTCAAAATTTAATTGTAATTGAATCATTAATTATTACCTACCTTATTGAACAAAAGTAAAACTCAATAAATTAAAATTTATTTCGTTTCACCTTGATAAGCCTCACGGCTTATCTTTCCT
>CANQXB010000020.1 GCA_947627805.1 uncultured Bacilli bacterium | reverse complement strand
AGATAAAATTTCATAAAAAAACAAGTATTTATGCTACTTGCAGAACTATTTTTTATTATCATGTGATAAACTTGGGTAAAGAGGTTGGTAAAACACTTCCAACCTTATTACTATCTGTTGGAGTTATAAAGACTCCTTCACTAATTTCATAGATTCGATAATAATGATTATGCTCATCACTTCCCGTAAATAAAGGAGATAAGAAGATATAAACTATACCTAATAAAAGACAAGTAATTAAATAAATTCTGGGAATATTAAAATTATCTTTTAATTTAAATTTAATAAATATTAATATTAAGGATGTAATTAAAGATATACCTAAAAATATCATCAACATTAACTTTATATTAGAAACATTAGCTATTTTTAAATCATAAATATTTATGATAGCAAACATAAATAGTCCTATAATTAATATTAATAAATATATATTTTTGTTTATAAAATCTAATGCTTTTTTCATAATTATCATCCTTATCTCTAGTTAGATTATAACAAATATTATTTTAATAATCTATATTTACTAGTTTACCCGAAAATAAAATTTATTTACTAAAATAGGCTATTCGTATTATAATGTTATTGGATTTATAAAAATTATGGAGATTAGTATGAAAAAAATAAAAGTAATGAGTATATTTGGCACAAGACCAGAAGCTATTAAAATGGCTCCTTTAGTAAAAGAGTTAGAAAAAAGAGAGGAAATCGAAAGTATTGTTTGTGTAACAGCGCAACATCGAGAAATGCTTGATCAAGTTTTAAATACTTTTAAGATTAAGCCCGATTATGATTTAAATATTATGCAAAGTGGTCAAACTTTAAGTGATATTACGACTAAAGCTTTACAAGGGTTAGAAAAAGTTATTAAAGAAGTAGAACCGGATTTAGTTTTAGTCCATGGTGATACGACGACAGCTTTTGCAGGGGCTCTTGCGGCCTTTTATAATAGGGTATCGATTGGTCATGTGGAAGCGGGCCTTCGGACTTATGACAAATATAGTCCTTACCCTGAAGAAATGAATAGGCAAATGATAGATAGACTTAGTGATATGTTATTTGCGCCCACCAATGTTAGTAAAAATAATTTACTTAAAGAAAATATTAAGAAAGAAAATATATATGTAACCGGTAATACGGTTATTGATGCTTTAAAAACGACAGTAAGTGAAAATTATCATCACAAAGAATTAGATTGGATTAAAGATAATGAAAGAATGATTTTACTTACCTGTCATAGAAGAGAAAACTTAGGTAGTCCTATGCTTAGAATCTTTGAAGGTATCAAAAGAGTAGTGGAAGAAATACCTGATATTAAAGTAATTTACCCCATTCATTTAAATCCTTTAGTAAGAGATGCCGCGAATAAAGTTTTTAAAGGAATGGACAGAATTAAATTAATTGAACCTCTAGAAGTTCATGATATGCATAATTTTCAAAATAAAGCTTATTTAGTTTTAACTGATTCTGGTGGTTTACAAGAAGAGGCACCATCTTTAGGAAAACCAGTTTTAGTTTTAAGAGATACTACCGAAAGACCTGAAGGAATAGAAGCCGGTACTTTAAAATTAGTGGGTACTGATACCGATACTATTTATAATGAATGTAAAAAATTATTAACTGATAAAGAAGAATATGAAAAAATGAGTAAAGCCTCTAATCCCTATGGTGATGGTAAGGCAAGTGTTTATATAACTGATGCAATTATTGAAAGATTTCAATAATTGCATTTTTAATATATGCAATTCATCAGAATTGCCACGACCAGAAAGGTCGTGGAATAAATCCACCCGCTATGCGGGTGAGACATGAAGAAGCGATAGCGATGAGAAAAAAATATCACTCCTTCTGATATAATAGACTTAGGTCTGCCAACCAAGCCAAAAATCAGAAGGAGTGATATTTTAATGAAGATGAAGAGAAATGATGAAGAAAGCACATTGTCACACACAAAATGGAATTGTTCATATCACATCATATTTTCACCAAAATATAGAAGAAAAGCTATATATGGGAAATTAAGAAGAGATATAGGGCGATATTTAAGAAGATTATGTGAATATAAAGGAGTAGAAATAGTTGAAGCAAATGCATGTCCAGACCATATTCACATGTTGGTGAAGATACCACCAAAAATAAGTGTATCATCATTTATGGGATATTTAAAGGGGAAAAGTAGTTTGATGATATTTGAAGAGCATGCAAATTTGAAATACAACTATGGAAATAGACATTTTTGGTCAGAAGGATATTATGTAAGTACAGTAGGATTAAATAAAGCAACAATAAAAAAATATATACAAAACCAAGAGGAAGAAGACAGATTGAAAGACAAAAGAAGTCTAAAAGAATATAAAGACCCGTTTACGGGTAAGTAAGAGTGACAAAGGCGATTGGCAGACTAAAAAAGCCACCAAATGGTGGCAGCCAGTAATGGGCCTTATAGGCCATTGAGAAAATCCACCTCTTTTAGGGGTGGATTTTTAAAAAATGTATATTAAAAATCTTAAAAATTGCTCAACAAAAATCTTAAAAATTGCTCAATGAAAATCTTAAAAAATGTATATTAAAAATCTTAAAAAATGTATATTAAAAATCTTAAAAATTGTATATTAAAAATCTTAAAAATTGTATATTGAAGAAATATATGGTAAAATAAATAAAAGAAGGTGATAATTAATGGAATATGAAAAAAGCAAATATTTACCACGATTAATAGATAATAAATTAGAAGATTATTTACAAGTTTTTGGGGCGGTGTCTATTGTTGGGCCTAAATGGTGTGGAAAAACATGGACGGCCTCAAAATATGCTAAGAGTATTATCTATTTAGATAATGAAGATATATTTGAAAAAGCTTATTTAAATTTAGAATTGGTTTTAAATGAAAAAAGTCCCGAATTAGTAGATGAATGGACAAGAATACCTAAAATTTGGGATAAGATTAGAAGAAAATGTGATGAAAGTTCACAATCAGGAAAATATATTTTAACTTGTTCAACAGAATTAATAGATAAAAATAAAAAACAAATATTTCATTCTGGCGCTGGTAGAATAGGAACTTTAAAAATGTATCCTATGTCATTATACGAATCTAAAGTATCAACAAGTGAAGCATCATTATTAGATATGTATAATGATACTCAAAAAGATAAAAATGTTAAGGTTCCATCACTTGAGGAAATTGCCACTTTAATTATTCGAGGCGGATGGCCAAGAAATTTGGATGTTGATAAAAAACATATAGATTTAATACCTAAAAGTTACATTGAAACAGTATTAGATAAAGATATAGATGATGATAAAAAAAGAAATAAAACAAAAATGTTAATGGTTTTAAAATCACTAGCGAGAAACGAGTCTACCATTGTTAATAACCAAACATTATTAAAAGATATAGAGGATTATTCAACAAACGAAGAATTAATTGAAAGTAGAATTACATTATCAGAATATAT
The DNA here is from genome assembly GCA_947627805.1 of uncultured Bacilli bacterium. Taxonomy (GTDB): domain Bacteria; phylum Bacillota_I; class Bacilli_A; order RF39; family UBA660; genus SIG200. The sequence goes on along the minus strand of CANQXB010000020.1, from coordinate 8,726 downwards.
TGATGTCTTAAAAAGACTATATATAATAGAAGACCAAGATGCTTATAGTAGTAATTATCGTTCTAAAGAAAGAGTTGGAAAATCTCCTAAAAGACATTTTACTGATCCATCTTTGGCTTGTGCAGTTTTAAATTTAACTAGTGAAAAATTAATGAAAGATTTGAAAACTTTTGGTTTTATGTTTGAGTCATTAGTGGAAAGAGATTTAAGAATATATGCAGAATTTTTAGGAGGAAAATTATATCACTTTAGAGATAATGTAAGTGGTTTAGAAGTTGACTCTATTATTGAATTTTCCGATGGCGAATATGCCGCTATTGAAATAAAACTTGGTCATAATGAAGTAGATGATGCGAAGAAAACATTATTAAAATTTGCAAATAATATGCTTGTTAAGCCAAAGTTTATGGCGATAATAACTTCTAATTCAACTTATGTAGCAAAAGACCCCGAAACAGGTATTTATATATTGCCAATCACGGCTTTAAAACCTTAGAAAGAAGGAAAGTTATGAAAGATAAAATATCTAAACTAGTGAGTGTTTATAAAAAGTATGGTTTTATTGGTTTTGTAAAAAAATGTTATCGCTATCTAGTGGCTAATTATTTAGATAAAATTAGTTTAAGTGTTTTTTTGTTTCCTAATAAATATCGGAAAATTATTAGAAATATTTTAAATGGTAAATATGAACGAGTTATTTTATGGCGATCTTCTTTTGGCTATAATGTTCCTTTATTTCAAAGACCACAACATATAGCGAATAACTTAGTTAAAAATAAATCTTTAGTGTTATATGAAGTTACAACCATGACTGATAAAGTTAAAACTATTAAGAAACATCATGATAATTTATATTTAGTTAATTTTAATAATATTTTACTTAATAAAATATTAATGCAAGAATTAAGTAATATAAGTAAACCTAAATATATTGAGCTATATTGTACGGATTGGAAATTAAGTGTGGAAAATATTCAAGATTATTTAAATAAAGGTTATAAATTTATTTATGAATATGTCGATCATTTAAGTCCAGATCTTGCCGGAACTAAAGATTTACCTAAAAACATTTTAGATAAATATAATTTTGTGATGGTAAATAAAGAAGTTTATGTAGTAGTAACCGCGAAAGAATTAGAAGAAGATGTCATTAAAAAAAGAGGTAGAGAAAATTTAGTGTTATCTACTAATGGGGTTGATTATAACTTCTTTAAAAAGTGGGAAGATTATAATTTAGAAAAAGAATATTTAGATATTATTCATAATGGTAAAATTAATTTATGTTACTATGGGGCTTTAGCTAAATGGTTTGATTATGACTTAGTAAAATATATTGCGAAAAGTAATAAATATAATATTATCTTATTTGGAATTAAATATGATGATAGTTATGATTTAAATAAAATGGCTGAAGTTGAAAATGTTTATTTTCTTGGTTCAAAAGATTATAAGTATTTAAAGTATTATGCTAGGGAGTGTGATATTTTAATGATTCCTTTTGTGCTTAATGATATAACTAAATCAACTAGTCCGGTTAAAATATTTGAGTATATGGCCTTACATAAAGGAATTGTCACAACAGACCTTAGAGAATGCCGGAATTATAAGTCTGTTTATATTGGGAAAAATAAAAAAGATTTTTTAGAAAAGTTAGAGATAGTTTATAATTTAAGAAATGATAAAGAGTATTTAAAATTATTAGATAAAGAAGCTAAAGACAATGATTGGAGTATTAAAGCTAAAAGCATTATTGATTTAATTAAAAAAGATGAGAAATAGAGACAAAAGAAATCATTTATTCATATATTTATACTAGAGGTGAATTATGAATTTAAATGATTCTTTATTTAATAAAGTTGAAAAGAGAACGAAAGTAGATAAAAATACGATTTTAAGTCTTGCCGAAAAATTACAAAAAGGAAATATGAAAGATGAAAATACTTTAAGAGAAGTTATTGATACTTTAAGTAAAATGACCGGTAAAAAGGTAAGTAAGGAGCAAAGTGATAAAATAATTTCGAAAGTTATTGGTGGGGATGTTCCAAAAAATATTGATAAAATGTTTTAAATTAATTGCATTATCTTGTAATTTGTGATAAATTTATATAGTAAGAATAAAGAGGTGTTATATACACATGGAAGAATTTATAAATAAACTATATAACTATGAATATTTTGGGACTTATTTAATGATTTCGATTGCTGTTTTAGTTTTGATTTTTATCATTATTTTAGTTTTTGGTAAAAAAGACCAAAAGAGTAGAGAAATTGAGGAAACAAAAAAACTGCAACAAATTAATGAAAAAACTTTAGATGGCTTTAAAGAAACTGGGGAAGGAATTCCTCTTAATGTAGAACCTAATTTAAGTACTCCTGCAAGTGAACCAGAGTTAAGTCCCGTACCTAATTTAGAAAATGATACAATTATTGTTCCAACTTTGGATATTAATGGAAGTTTAAATAATGAAAGTCCTTTAGTAAGTGAACCTAGCATTACGCCTAATCCTGAACCTATGCCTTTGAATGAGGCTATAAATAGCGTAAGTGAACCACTTCCATATAATGATGGTTATACGGCTAATTATAATCAAACTCCTGTTATTGATACAGTACCAAATGTTATACCAAATATTGAAAATAAACCAGAAGATGTTAATAAAGCCCCGGTTATGCCTGAAGTAAGTCCTATACCGGAAGTTACACCAAGCATTCCCGAAACTCCTGTTTTAATGAAAGAAGAAGAAAAACCATTTAGTTTTGCCAAACCAGATGTTATGCCGGAAGAAACTTTCCCAGGGCCTGAATTATCTAGTGTTCCCGAATTTAATTTTGATAAGTTAGTTCAAAGTACAACGGTTAAACCATCTTCAAGTAGAGAAGTATTTAGTTCTGTATATCCTCATAAAGAAGAAGAAGATATAAAAATTGAAATGCCAATTAAAAAAGAAAATGAGGATGAAGATATTGAACTTCCAACCTTAAAGAAAGATACTGAAGAAGAAAAGCCTATCCTTAATGATTATAATTTACATGATTTAACTGGTGAAGCTTATAACATTAATAATTTAAAATAGTAATTATAAGCAATTTAGAAAATTTGTCTAAATTGCTTTTTGTTCGTTTACAAATTTTAAATAATTTTTTATAATGTTAATAGAGGTGTAAAAAAGTATGAAAATATTATCAGTAAATGCTGGAAGTTCTTCTTTAAAGTTTAATTTAATTAGTCTTCCAGAAGAAAAAGAATTAATCAGTGGTTATTTTGAAAAAATTGGATTAGAAGATAGTTTTTATTCTATTAAAATAAATGGTGAAAAAACTAAAAAAGAAGCTAAAATTACCGACCATAGTGAAGCCATAAAATATTTAATTCAAGAATTATATGACAATAAAGTTATTAATTCTTTAGAGGAAATTGATGGTGTAGGTCATCGTTTAGTTCATGGTGGTGACAAATATAATAAATCTGTTATTATTACCGATGATGTTATTAAAACAGTTAGTGACCTATCTAGTTTAGCTCCATTACATAATCCCGCTAATATAGTAGGAGTAAAAGCTTTTAAAGAAGCAATGCCTAATACCCCAATGGTGGGAGTATTTGATACGGCTTTTCATCAAACAATGGCTGAAAAGGAATTTTTATACCCTGTTCCTAAAGAATGGTATCAAAAATATAGTGTTCGAAAATATGGCTTTCATGGAACAAGCCATCGTTATATAACTTTGAAAGTTCAAGAAATGTTAGGTAAAGAAGACGTTAATATTATTAGTTGTCATATTGGTAGTGGTGGAAGTCTTTGCTGTATTAAAGATGGTAAAAGTATTGATACCACAATGGGCTTTAGTCCTAATGCCGGAATTATGATGGGAACTAGATGTGGTGATATTGATTATTCTTTAATTCCTTATGTTATGGAAAAAACCGGAATGAGCATTAAAGAAATTGATAATGCTTTAAATAAACAAAGTGGACTACTTGCAATGAGTGAAAAATATTCTGACCATAGGGATATTGAAGAAGGAATGACTAAAGGTGATGAAGCTTGTATTTTAGCTAATGATATGTATATTGACCGTATAGTATCTTATATTGCTCGTTATTATGTTAAATTAGATGGCCATGTTGATGCTTTAGTATTTACCGCCGGTTTAGGTGAAAATGCTCGCGAATTTAGAGAGGCTATTATTAATAAATTATCTTCTTTAAATATTAAACTTGATAAAGAAGAAAACAATAAAATTGCTTCTTATTTAGAAAAACATGAAGGCAAAATATCTCTTCCTGATTCTAGTGTTCCGGTTTATGTTATTCCTACTAATGAAGAGTTAATGATTGCTCTTGATACAATGGAACTTATAAGTAAGTAGGTGGTTTTTATAATAAATAAAACTTTACTTAAAAATATTTATAAAGAAATCAAAAAGTATGATGAAATCGTAATTGCTCGCCATACTGGTCCTGACCCTGATGCTATTTGTAGTCAAATTGCCTTAAGAGATTCCATTAAGGAAACTTTTCCAAATAAAAAAGTTTATGCTGTGGGAGCCGGAGTAGCCAAATTTAAAAAATTTGGTAATCTTAATAAAGTAAATTATGCTGAACTACATAATCCTTTATTAGTGGTTTTAGATGTACCTAATTTATATCGGGTTGATGGTATTGAAGAATTAAAATATACTTCTATTTTAAAGATTGACCATCATCCTAAAGAAGATATAAAGGGCAATGTTGATTGGACAGATATGGAAAAATCTAGTACTTGTCAAATGGTAGCGGAACTAGTTTTATATACTAAATTAAAATTAACAAAAAAAGTAGCCGAAAATCTTTTTTTAGGAATGGTTTCTGATAGTGAAAGATTTTCTTTAAAGAATACAACTTATGAAACTTTAGATACTGCGAAAGAATTAATAAGACTTAGTAAAATAGATTTTACATCTTTATATGATATTCTTTATACTAGACCTTTAGGAGAACATAAATTTATGGCTTATATAACTAATAATTTAGTTGTTGATGAAAATAAATTTGGTTATATCATTATTAATGATGAAACATTGAAGGAATTTAATGTCGATGTTGCAACTCCTTCTAATTTAATCAATAATTACAATTTTATTGAAGAACTTTTAGTTTGGACTTTTATTACGGAAGATGTTAAAAATAATCAATATAAAGTAAGTATTCGGAGTCGAGGACCCATTATTAATAATATAGCTAGTAAGTATCATGGTGGGGGTCATAAATATGCCAGTGGAGCCAAAGTAATGAATCAAGAAGAAATTCAAAATCTTATCAGTGATTTAAGTAAAGCGTGTCAAGATTATGGAGATTCAAAGTTATAAAAAAATTAAAAGTAATTTATATGAAATTACTTTTAAAAATAACCAAAAGATAAAATTATATGATGATATTATCTTAAAATATGAATTATTATTAAAAAAAGAAATTGATACTAAAACTTTAGATAAAATTATTTTAGATAATAGTTATCTAGAAAGTTATTTTGGCGCCATAAAATATCTGAGTACAAAATTAAGAACTGAAAAAGAAATTAGAAATAAATTAAAAAATTATTCAAAAGAGATAGTTAACTATACAATAGAAAGATTAAAGAAAGAAAAATATCTTAATGATGAAGTCTATATTAAGGCTTATATTAATGATGCCATTAATTTAAAATTAATGGGCCCTAATAAAATATTATATGAATTAAAAAAATTAGGTTTTAAAGAAAATGCTATTTTAAATTATTTAAATACTTTAGAAGATAATATTTGGTATTCTAAAATAGATAATTATATTAAGAAAAGAATTAATAGTAATCATAATTTATCTACTTATATGTTAAAACAAAAAATAAGACAAGATTTAAATAATAAAGGTTTTAATAATGAAGATATTGCTAAAGTAATTGAGGAATATTCTTTTCCTAATGATAATAAGATTTATGAGAAAGAATATATTAAGTTAAAAAATAAATATGAAAAGAAATATAGTGGTTATGAGCTAGAAAATAAAATTAACCAAGTTTTGTATCAAAAGGGATTTAGAAAGTGATTAAATGATATTAGACAAATTTAAAAAAGATACTATCTTAATAGACCATCCTACTAAAGATATAGATATTTATCGTCTTCGTTATGTTAATTACCATAGTAGAAGAAAACAACCGGATGTTTATGGTTTTTTTGATATGTATATAAAACCTTTTAAATTACCTTTAGGAATGAATTTATTAGATGCTTTTAAAGTTCTTTCTTATTTAATAGATTATTTTGAAAAAAATTTTAATATATCTAAATTTAGTCCTGGTTGTCTTAAGATGTTAGATAAAGCTTTAAATTTTGAAGAATTAGGATTTCTAAGATTAAATGAATATTTAAGCGATGATGAAGTTAATGATTTATTTATGGTAACGGGGAATTTAGAAAAGTTTAAAGAAAGTCCGAATTATCTTCGTTATTTTAATTGGTATATTCCTAATGTTTCAAAAGAACAAATAAAAGAAATATATGAACTAAATAAAAGACATCAAAAAATATTAAAACTTCATAAATGAGGAGAAAGTATGGAATTACTTAATAATTTATTACAAGTAAAAAAATATCACTTTAATATTGAAGGGTTACCTTCTTTAAATATTAAAGTTTTTTCCGATTTGCATTATAGTGAAAACTTTAATATTTCTAAATTAGATATAATTGAACAAAATTTAGTAAAAACTAAAACAGATTATATTATTATTCCTGGTGATTTAATAGATACTATTAAAGTTTTACAAAATCAAGATAAATATTTAATTTTACTTAATTGGTTATCTAAATTAAGTAAAAAGTATAAAATATTTTATACTTTAGGTAATCATGATTTTTCTTATAAAGAAAAAGGGAAGTGGTATTTAAAAAAAGATAATAGTTATTTAGAAGATTTAAAAAAGATAAATATTTATTTAGATAATTATGAAGATAATAATTTAATTATTCGAAAAATAGATTTACCATATAATTATTATTTTAATGTTAAGAAAAAAGAAGATAAAAGTGTTTTATTAAAAGAGCTTAAAGATAATATGGCGAGCTTAACTAATTTACCTAAAAATAAATTAAAAATATTTGTAATCCATTCCCCTATATATTTAATAGATAATGATATTTTATCTTATTTAAAAGAATTTGATTTAATAATTAGTGGTCATATGCATAATGGTTTAGTGATGCCTTTTTTACCATTTTTAAATTATGCCTTGGGAAATAGAGGCTTAATTAGTCCAAGTAAAGGCTTACTACCTAAACTAGCTAAAGGAATAAAAGAAATAAAAATTGCTAATTATAAAATTAATTTAATTATAAGTGGCGGAATTACCAAAATTCAAGATTGTACTCCAAAATTTATTAAATGGGGTAATATGGCCTTTGTTATGCAAATGGATGAAATAGATATAAATTAAGTTGTCAAAATAAATAAATAATGTTATAATAATCCCTAATTTGAAAGGGGTTTTTTAAATGAATTTATTAGATAAAAAAATGATTTTAGAAAATTATAAATTTATAAATTCATCTTTTCCATCTTTAGATGTTAAAGTAGTCTCTGATATTCATTATAGTCCTAGTTTTGATTATTCTAAATTAACGACTATTTTAGATACTTTAAAGAGTACTCCCACTGATTATGTTTGTATTCCAGGAGATTTACTTGATAGCACAAATGTCTTAAGTAATTATGAGTTAAAAATAAAATTATTAGATTGGTTAAACTTTTTGGCTTCTCAATATAAAACATTTTTAACTTTAGGAAGTCATGATATTGCTTATAGATTAAATAATAATTGGGATTTAGATTATCCTATCTCTTTTTTAGAAGATTTAAAAGACATGGGAATAACTTTAGGACATTTTGAACCTTATTATGAAGATGATAATCTTATCGTTTATCAATTAGATTTACCTCTTTCATATTACTATAGTAATAATGGTGATGAAAATATTAATGTTTTAATTACTACTTTAGAAACTATTAAGAATGATTTAATTAATTTAAATAAAGATAAATTAAAAATATTTATGTGTCATTCACCTTTATTTTTAACTAATGAGAAAGTTTTAGAATATTTAAAAGAGTTTGATTTAATAATTAGTGGTCATATGCATAATGGCATGATTTGTCCTTTTATTCCTGCTTTAAATCATATTTTAGGAAATTATGGTTTAATTTCTCCTAATAAAAAGTTATTTCCGGATAATGCCAAAGGAATAAAAGAATTAAATATTAATAATCATAAGATTTATTTAATTGTAAGTGGGGGAATTACTAAAATTCAAGATTGTGCTCCGAAAATTTTAAGATGGGGTAATAGGGCTTTTGCAATGCAAATGGATGAAATTTTAGTAAATGGTCCAAATTTAAAAAGAAGTAGATAATACTTCTTTTAATTATAAGCTAAATTAAAAAAGTTGGATTTACCAGCCTTTTAATTGTTATTATTACTTAAAGATTGATTTTCTAAATTATTTAAATAAATTCCATATTGTCTATTTAAATTATCATCAATTATTTTTAAGTTATAATCTTTACGATAATTTTTCATTGAATCAACACTTATTGTGCTTTCGTTTTGAATTTTTTCATTAGCTAAATTTTCGATGATTTCTTCTTTTAAATCTTCTAAAGAAGATTTTTCTCTAGAAGCATTACGATAAATTACATGATAACCAAGTTC
>CANQXB010000019.1 GCA_947627805.1 uncultured Bacilli bacterium | reverse complement strand
CTGATGCTAAAGCTACTACAGCAATTGATAAATTAACTAAAATAACTAGTGGTAATACATATGATGTTTTAAAAAAAGCCGTTCAAGATAAAGGAACAACGGCCTCAAGTTTAGTAAATGGTAATTATTATGAAGTTTTATCTGGTTCAGTTGCTAGTGGGGCTACCGATTCTTATTCATTTTACTTCTGGATTGACTATAATGAAGGTGGTTTAGAAAATAATTCTACTAAAAGTAAAGAATTTAAAGTTTTAGTTAGTTCGGTAATTAATTAGTTAATTAATAGAAATTGTCTAATTTTTGTCTAATAAAGTTTCTCCTTTTGTTTTTATTGCTAAAATTTTGTAAATATATTATAATAAAATTAGTAATAATAAAGGTGATAAGATGAAAAACGATAGACGTGAAGAAAAAGGTTTTGAAGCCTATATTGAAAAAGAATTCATGAATAGCGAAAATGATATTACGGAAATAGATTTATCAACTGATAAGTCTTCTTTTCGTACTTATATGGCTTCGGCTTTTGCTTTTGTTATGATTTTAATTGTTTTTGGAGTTACGGGAACCTATGCCTATTATACTATGGAGGTTGAAAATAAATTTAACACCACTTCGGCAAGTGCTAATATTGATTGCTTTGATGTTAATTTAAGTTCTTCTGGAACCTATAGTTTAGGAGCTTATAATTATCCTATAACTGATGATTTTGCGACATCTGATAACCATTTAACACCTTTAACGGTGATAGTTCAAAATACATGTTCTTCGGGAGCAGCGATTAGCTATAAATTATATTTAACGACTTTGCCAACTAATAATGCTAATGTTCCTGATAGTGCCATGAAGATAAATGTTAGCAAAACTTCTACAGATAGTTCTGCATCTTTAACTGGAATATCTCGGAAAATGATAAATACTTTAACACCGGTATTAAAAGGCGATGGTTCAAATAATATTTATAATGTTTTACATGAAGCCATTGTTCAAAAAGAGACTAGTGATGAAAATGCTGCTTCCATTGTGGATGGTAACTATTATGAAGTTTTATCTGGTTCCGTTAAACCAAATATAAAAGATACATATTCATTTACTTTTTGGGTTGATTATGATGAAGGAACCTTGAATAATAATGATACAGAAGGTAGAAATTTTAAAGCCTTAATTAGTGCTATAATAAATTAGTTAAAGTTTAAATGAAAGTTTCTTATCTGAAACTTTTTCTTTTGGAAAAATTATAGTATAATGAAGATGGTGAATAGTTATGTATAGTTATTTTAAAGGAATAGTAAAAGAAAACAATAGTGATAGTATTGTCATTGAAGTTAATGATATTGGTTATTTAATTCATGTACCTAATCCTTTTAGTTATGAAATAGGTAAAACTTATCAAGTATATGTTTATAATCATATAAGAGAAGAAGAGTATTCTTTATATGGTTTTAAAACTTTAGAAGAAAAAGAATTATTTATGAAACTAATTAATGTTAAAGGAATGGGGCCTAAGGTTGCTAGTGGTATATTTGCAACGGGTTCTATTAATGGCATTATTGAGGCTATTAATAAAGAAAATTTAATTTATTTAACTAAATTTCCGAAAATTGGTGATAAATTAGCAAGACAAATTATTTTGGATTTAAAAGGCAAATTAAAAGGAATGGATGCTGGTGATGATTCTAATGAAAGTATGGATGAACTTATTAGTGTTTTAGAGAATTTAGGTTATAAAACCGCCGAAATTAAAAAAATTATTTCTAAAGTTGATGCTTCTAAAACTTTAGAGGAACAAGTTAAAGAAGCTTTAAAACTTTTATTAAATAATTAAAAATATCTTGCTATACATTTGTTTGTGTGATATACTTAAATTAAGAAAAATAAACAAGAACAGGAGGTTAAAATAATGGATGAAAGAATTATTAGTGCCAACGAATTAGAAGAGGATATCTTTGAAAAAAATATAAGACCTGAGTGTTTAGATGAATATGTCGGTCAAAACGAAATAAAAGAAAATTTAAGAGTGTTTATTAAAGCGGCCAAAATGCGGAATGAGCCTTTGGACCATGTTTTACTTTATGGGCCTCCCGGACTTGGAAAGACAACTTTGGCTCATATTATTGCCAATGAACTTGGTTCAACTTTAAGAACTGCTAGTGGACCTTCAATTGAAAAGACCGGTGATTTAGCGGCTATTTTATCAAATTTAGAACCAGGAGATGTTTTATTTATTGATGAGATTCATCGGATGCCTTCTTATATTGAAGAGATTTTGTATCCGGCCATGGAAGACTTTGAAATTGATTTAGTTATTGGGGGCGAAGGTAAAAGTAAGAGTATTAAAATTAATTTACCCCCATTTACTTTAGTGGGAGCGACAACTAGAGCCGGGGATTTATCTAGTCCTTTAAGAGACCGGTTTGGAATTGTATCTAAATTAGAATATTATAGTTTTGAGGAACTTAAAGATATAGTTATTAGAAGTGGAAGAGTATTTGATATAAATGTGCATGATGATGCGGCGATGGAACTAGCTAAAAGAAGTCGTAAAACACCAAGAGTTGCTAATCGTCTTTTTAGAAGAGTAAGAGATTTTGCTTTAGTTGAAGGGACAGGAGAAATTGATTTAGATATTACCTTAAAAGCTTTAAGAAGATTGCATGTTGATGAAACAGGTTTAGATAGTATTGATATTGAATATTTAACAAGTTTAATTAAAAAATTTAATGGAGGACCTGTGGGAGTAGAAACAATTGCGACCAGTATTGGGGAAGAAGTAACAACTATAGAAGATGTTGTTGAACCATATCTTTTACAAGAAGGATTTATTAAAAGAACCAGAAGTGGCAGAATTGCGACGGAGAAAGCTTATAAAGTATTAGGGGAAGATTATAATATTGGTTTTTTTAAGGAGGGATAAAGATGACTATTTTAGATGGAGCCAAAGTAGCTAGTGAAATATTAGAAAATATTAAAATAAAAATTCAAGAATGTAGTCAAAAAATTGGTTTTGCTATTATTTGGGTTGGTAATGATGAAGCTAGTGCAATTTATGTTAAAAATAAACTTAAAAAATGTGATGAATTAGGTATTGAAGGACATCTTTATCATTTGGAAGAAAATACGAAAGAAGAAGAAGTTTTAAATTTAATTAAAAAACTTAATAATGATAATAACATCAATGGAATATTATTACAAAGTCCGGTACCTAGTCATATCGATATTAAAAAATGTTTTAATTTAATTAGTCCTTTAAAAGATATTGATGGTTTTTCTAATATATCGGTAGGAAATCTTTCTTTAGGAGTTCCTTCATTTGTATCTTGTACTCCGAAAGGAATTATTAGATTATTAGATTATTATCATATTCCTTTAAAGGGTAAAAATGTGGTAATTATAAATAGGAGTAATATTGTGGGTAAACCTTTATTTAATTTGTTAATTGAAAGAGATGCTACAGTTACAATGTGTCATTCTAAAACGGAAAATTTAAAGGATTTTACTTTAAATGCCGATATATTAATTAGTGCTGTGGGAATTCCTAAATTTATTACGGAAGATATGGTTAAGGATGGAACTGTGGTTATTGACGTTGGTATTAGTAGAATCGATGGTAAAGTATGTGGGGATGTGAATTTTGCGAGTGTTTCTAAAAAAGCATCTTATATAACTCCGGTTCCAAAGGGAGTTGGACCTATGACTATTGCGATGATTTTTGAAAATTTAATGGCAACAATTAAATAAATATTTAGAAGGAGAGGTAAAGATGGATAAATATTTAGAAGAGGCATTAAAATTAGAAAGAAAGAGACAAGAAGAAAATATAGAGTTAATTGCCTCCGAGAATTATGCTTCCCAAAGTGTTTTAGCTTTACAAGGAAGTATTTTAACCAATAAATATGCGGAAGGATATCCGGGAAGAAGATATTATGGTGGTTGTGAATATATTGATATGTTTGAAAATAAAGCTATCGAATATTTACAACAATTATTTGGCTGCAAATATGCTAATGTTCAACCTCATAGTGGTTCCAGTGCTAATATGGCTGTTTATAGAGCTTTACTTAATCATGGTGATAAAGTTATGGGGATGAATTTAAATCATGGGGGTCATTTAACGCATGGTTATAAACTAAATTTTAGTGGGATTGACTATGAAATAGTTAGTTATGATGTTGATGCTAAAACAGAAATGATTGATTATGAAGCTTTAAGAGAACTAGCTTTAAAAGAAAAGCCCAAAATGATTATTGCCGGAGCTTCAGCATATTCGAGAATAATTGATTTTAAGAAAATAAGAGAAATATGTGATGAAGTGGGAGCTTATATGTTTGTCGACATGGCCCACATTGCGGGATTAGTAGCGGCCGGACTTCATCCATCTCCTGTTCCTTATGCTGATGTGGTAACTTCTACAACTCATAAAACTTTAAGAGGCCCAAGAGGAGGAATCATTCTTACTAATGATGAAGAAATTGCTAAAAAAATTGATAAAGTAGTTTTTCCAGGTATTCAAGGAGGACCTTTAATGCATGTCATTGGGGCTAAAGCGGAATGCTTTTATGAAGCTTTACAACCGGAATTTAAAGAATATCAAAAGCAAGTAATTAAAAATATGAAAGCCATGAGTGATGAATTTATTAAAATGGGATATCATGTTATCAGTGGCGGAACTGATAATCATTTAATCTTACTTGATGTCAAAGGTAGTAGAGATATAAATGGTAAAGAGGCTGAAAAGCTTTTAGATAAAATTCATATTACAGTTAATAAAAATACTATTCCTAATGAAACGGAAAAGGCGATGGTTGCTAGTGGGATTAGAATTGGAACTCCGGCAATGACAACAAGAGGATTTAAGGAAGGGGAATTTATTAAAGTCGCTCATATAATAGATGAAGCTTTTAGAAATAGAGATAATGAAGAAGAATTAGCGAAACTTACCAAAGAAGTATTAGACTTAACTAGTAAATTTCCTTTAAATAATTAGAGGTTAGTATGTCTAAATGGGATAAAAAATATATTGAATTATGTGAAGAAATTTTAGATAAAGGAGTAAGAGTTAAAAATAGAACGGGAATTGACACTATTAAACTTCCTTTTAAATCATTTGAATTTGATTTAGAAGAAGAATTTCCTATTTTAACGACCAAATTTGTGGCTTTTAAATCAGCTGTTTTAGAAATATTATGGTTTTATCAAGCTAAATCTAATGATGTAAGATGGCTTCAAGAAAGAGGAGTTAAAATTTGGAATGAATGGGAAATAGATGAAAATGGTCATTACCAAGATAGGACTTTTCCCAAAAGTTTTGCTCATACTATTGGAACAGCTTATGGTTATATTGTCAATAAATTTAATTTATCTGATAACTTAATTAAAACCTTAAAAGAAAATCCTCATGACCGGAGAATGGTTATGAGTTTATGGCAAAATGATTATTTAGAGACAGCTGTCTTACCTTCATGTGTCTGGAATACGATGTGGGATGTAACGGATGGACATCTTAATTGTGTTGTTACGGTAAGAAGTAATGATGTCGGATTAGGAATGCCTTTTAATGTAACGCAATATGCCGTTTTAGTTCACCTTTTGGCCCAAGTTACGGGACTAAAACCGGGTAAACTTTATTATAATGCCAAAGATGTTCATTTATATGTTAATCAAATTGAGGGTATTAAAGAACAAATTAGAAGATATTATGAATTAGGAGATTATGAAGCTCCTAAATTATGGATAAATCCAGAAATAGATGATTTCTTTAAGTTTGATAATTCGAAAGAATTAAAAGATATCAAATTAGTAAATTATCAACATCATGGTAAAATAGTTATGCAGGTGGCTGTATGATATCTTTAATTGCTGCTGTTGGTCAAAATAGGGAAATTGGTCTTAATAATAACTTAATATGGCATTTAAAAGGAGATATGCAATATTTTAAAAAAACAACCTTAAATCATAAGGTAGTTATGGGAATGAATACTTATAAATCTATTGGTAAACCTTTAGGGGAAAGAACCAATATTGTTTTAACAACGCATCCGGAATTGATTACGGACAAAAATATTATAGTCTATACTGATATAGCTTCTTTATTAAAAGATATAAATAAAGAGGAAGAAGTTTTTGTTATTGGGGGAGCTAAAGTATATGCTGAATTTTTAAAATATGCTACTTTTTTATATTTAACGGAAATAGAAGCTATTTGTGAAGAAGCTAACGCTTATTTTCCCGAATTTTCTAAAAATGAATGGCATAAAGAAGTCTTATCGCAAAATGTCGAAAATAATATTAATTATAAATTTACCAAATATGAAAGGATTTTAAAATGAGTAGAATAGTTTTAAAAATAAGTGGTGAAGCTTTAAAAGATAAAGATGAAAATGTTTCTTCTGAAAAATTAAAGATGCTTTTAAATTTAGTAAATATTCTAAAAGACAATCATGAAATAGCTATAGTCGTTGGAGGAGGAAACTTTTTTAGAGGAAGAAGTCATCAAGATATGGATGCAGTTACGGCCGATACTATTGGAATGTTAGGAACAATTATGAATGCTTTATATATTAAAGATTATTTAACTAAAAATAATTTAGAATGTGTTATTTCTACGCCTTTTAAATTTCCTAATTTAATTGAAGAATATTCGGATGCAGAATTACAAAAATTATCTACGGAAAAGAAAATTGTTATTTTTGGAGGGGGAATAGGTAAGAGTGGTTATTCTACTGATTCAGGAACTATTTTAGCAGCGACAAAATTACATAGTGATTTAATTATTAAACTTTCCAATGTGGATGGTGTTTATAATGATGATCCTCATATTAATAAAAATGCTTTGAAATATGATTATTTAACTTATGAAGAAGTAATAAAAAAAGATTTAAAAGTAATGGATGCTTATGCCATAAAAAAATGTCAAGAATTAAATATTAAGATATTAGTAATGAATTTTGAGGATTATTTAAAGGTTACAGATTATTTTAAAGGCCAAAAAGTAGGAACTTTAATAGGAGGTAATTAATGGGAAAAATAATTTTAATTGAGGGCACTGATTGTTCGGGAAAAGAAACGCAAAGTAATTTATTAAAAGAAAAATTAGAAAAAGCGGGTTATAAAGTTTTTAAAATGTCTTTTCCCGTTTATGATAGTCCAACAGGTAAAATAGTAGGTGGTCCTTATTTAGGAAAACCAAGCATCTCTCCTGGGTGGTTTAAAGAAGGGGCTAATAATGTACCCGCGAAAGTAGCATCTTTATATTATGCTGCTGATAGATTATATAATATTAATATTATAAAAGAGTATTTAGAAAAAGATTATTTAGTATTATTAGATAGATATGTTACTTCTAATATGGCTCATCAAGGAGGAAAGATTAAAGATAAAGAAGAAAGATTAAAAATGTTTAAATGGCTAGAAAAATTAGAATATGAATTTTTAGAGTTACCAAGACCTGATATTAAAATATTTTTACATCTTCCTTATGAATATTCGAAAGAATTATCTAAAAACAGAAAAGAATTAGATGAACATGAAAGAAGTGAAGAAAATTTAAGAAATGCGGAACATGCATATTTAGAAATGGCCGAATTATATAATTTTATTAAAATAGAATGTTTTAATAATCAAGAAATTAAAAGTATTGAAGATATTTCCGAAGAAATATTTAAAAAAGTTCAAAAAGAACTATAAACTTCATTTAAAAAATAGACAATTAGTCTATTTTTCTTTATAATACTTTATGGGAAGGGAAAGTTTATGAATATAAATGATTATAATTATGAATTAGATGAAAAATATATTGCTCAAAGTCCTATTAAAAATCGCAGTGAATCTAAATTAATGATTTTAAATAAAGATAATGGGGAAATAGAACATACAAGATTTTATCATATTAAAGATTATTTACATAAAGGGGATGTTTTAGTTTTAAATGATACTAAAGTATTACCCGCAAGATTAATGGGAGAAAAAGAAGATACTTTGGCTAAAATAGAAGTATTACTTTTAAAAAATATTGAAGGAGATATTTGGGAGTGTTTAGCAAGACCTGGAAAAAGATTACATGTAGGTACTAAAATTAGATTTTCTAATAAATTAGAATGTGAAGTAGTGGCAAAATTAGAAGATGGCATCATTAGAGTTAAATTTACTTATGAAGGTATATTTATAAATTTAATTGATGAAATTGGTTTAATGCCTCTTCCTCCTTATATTCATGAAACTTTAAAAGAACAAGATAGATATCAAACTGTTTATGCTAAATATTTAGGTAGTGCGGCGGCTCCTACTGCGGGACTTCATTTTACCAAAGAATTACTTCAAGAGTTAGAAGATAAGGGTGTTATTATTTGTTATGTTACTTTACATGTGGGGTTAGGAACCTTTAGACCAGTGGAAGTGGAAAATATTAAAGAACATCATATGCATAGTGAATATTATGAAATGAAAGAAGATGTGGCTAATATCTTAAATAAAGCTAAAGAAGAAGGAAGAAAAATTTATGCTGTAGGTACGACTAGTACCAGAGTTTTAGAAACAGTAATGAGTAAATATCATACTTTTAAAGAATGCTCTGGTAATACAGATATATTTATTTATCCTGGTTTTAAATTTTTAGCTATTGATGGTTTAATTACTAACTTCCATTTACCTAAAAGTACTCTTTTAATGTTAGTTAGTGCTTTAGCTAAAAGAGAATATATTTTAAATGCTTATGAAGTTGCTAAACAAAATGATTATCGATTTTTCTCTTTTGGCGATGCCATGTTTATTAAATGACAAAAAAAATAAAGTAAGGTTGCTTACTTTATTTTTTGAGTAATTTGTTCTTCCCGAAGTTGTTCTAATCTAATTTTTAATTTAGCTTCCATAAGGATAATAACATTATCATAAATACCAAAATGATTCATTGATAAAGCTTTAAGTTCTTCTTTACTTTTAGCTAATGTAGCTAATTCTAAGAATTTTAAATTACTATCTACCACTTTAATGTAAAAGTAAATAAGCTCATCATTATCTTGAAAATTAAATTTATTACTATGCATTAAAAGTTCAGAAGTTCGATACATAACTCTTGGTGTACTCTTAATAGATTCGAAAATTGAAGTCCGAAAAGCAGTAGCCATTTTATCTAATTCTTGCATTCTTGCAAGAGTTAAATTATTAAAATGAGTCCATTTTAAAGAATTATAAAATTTTTTCATTTGTTCATGATTATAAACAATATCTGGATTAACGACAAATCTCTTAATTTTTGGTTTATTATTCATTTTTATTTCCCCTTTTTCTTAAAATACAATTTGCTATTATAACAAAACTTGTATAATATGTCAAGTTTTGCTATAATTTTAAGTGATTAGAAATTTAGGTGATATTAATGAAATTAGAATATAAATTAATCAAAAAAAGTGCTAAAAATATGGCTCGTTTAGGGGAATTTACCTATAATGGGAAAGTATATAAAACGCCAATGTTTATGCCCGTAGGAACCAATGCCACGGTTAAAACTTTAGCGCCCGAAGAAATCAAAGAAATTGGTTGTGGAATTATTTTAGCTAATACATATCATTTGTGGCTTCGACCTGGAGAAGATATTGTTGCTAAGGCGGGTGGACTTCATAAATTTATGAATTATGATGGTCCAATTTTAACCGATAGTGGAGGTTATCAAGTATTTAGTTTAGCTAAGCCTAAAGATATTACCGAAGAAGGAGTCCATTTTAAAAACCATGAAAATGGTGATAAATTATTTTTAACTCCGGAAAAATCGATTGAAATTCAACAAAAATTAGGTAGTGATATTGTCATGAGTTTTGATGAATGTGTTAAATGGCCGAGTACTCATGAATATATTGAAAATAGTGTCGAAAGAACTTTAAATTGGGCCAGAAGAGGTAAAGAAGTTTTTAAAAGTAAAGATCAAATGCTTTTTGGCATTGTTCAAGGTGGCGAATATGAAGATTTAAGACGGCATTGTGCGGAAGAACTTATTAAAATGGATTTTGATGGTTATTCAGTAGGAGGTACTTCTGTTGGCGAAGATAAGAAAACAATGTATAAAATGGTTAAGTATGCCACTAAATATTTACCAGAAGATAAACTTCGTTATCTAATGGGAGTAGGAGACCCAATCGATTTAATTGAAAATGTTATGCGAGGAATTGATTTATTTGATTGTGTAAGTCCTACAAGACTAGCTAGACATGGTCATGCTTATACTAAAAATGGCAAAATAAATCTTAAAAATAGTAAATATAAAGAAGATTTTACTCCTGTAGAAGATGGTTGTAATTGTTATGCTTGTAAAAATTATACTAAAGCTTATATTCGTCATTTAATTACGGCTGATGAAACTTTTGGAGCCAGACTATTATCAATTCATAATATTACTTTCTTGACTAATTTAATGACTGAAATAAGAAAAAATATTGAAACAGATACTTTAGAAGAATTTAGAGATAAATTTATTAAAGATTATTATGGAGAAGGTTATGAATACAAATAAAATTACGGTAATAGGTAGTATAATCGTTATTATTTTAATTATTAGTATTCCTACTATTTATAAAGTAGTTGATATGCATCAAAAAAATTTATATCGCGTAGTGGAAGAAAAAATAATTGAAAAAGCTAAAGAATGTTATTATACCAATGTATGTAAAGGACCAAATATAACTTTAGAAGAATTGTATCAAAATAATTATTTAGAAGAAATGAGTAATCCTGTAACTAAAGAAGTATATAATAAAAATTCTTATGTTAAAGTAGAAGGTAATACTTTTGCCTTTATTGTCGAAGAATGATTTTGACAGTGTAGAATAATCACGGGTGCGTAGATTAAAATCAACCACCAATAATTAAGTTAATAAAATAATAAAACAAAAAGAATAATAAATCAATAAAAATTATTCTTTTTTTAAGAGATTCTTTTCACTTTCTTTAAAAGAAAGTGCCGCCAGAGGCATGACAAAACAAACCATCGCTGGTTTCTTTGAAAACATTATCTTTCATAAAATAAAGAAAGTTTAAATCATCTTCTGGGATATGAGATTGTTAAAGAAGTCTTGAGTAGAGTTATCATAAAACTTAGGTAAAGGAACATTAATATCAGTTAATTTTTTAATGTTTTTATCAATAACGTTAATTCGACATTTGATATTAGTAATAGCATTAATATTATTAATAATTTCCTCAAATTGATTTTTACCATATTTAAAATCTATAAAATCATTAAAAGTTAAGTTATGATTATTGGCACGTAGAACAAGTAATTGAAGTTTATTTTCTAAACCATCTAAAGAGAAAGCATAAGGAGAAGAAGTAATATAACGAGCATATCTGTTAGATACATGACCTTCCATAGAACAAGAACATTTATACATAGGATGTTTTTGATTTTTAATACCATCTAAATTATTAAGAATAAAATTTTGTTTTTCTAATATTTTATCTTTTTGGTCAGGATAAAGATTAATTTGGGAATTAACAAGTTTTTTAAATTCATCAATCATATCATTTCTAAGATAATCATCAGCAATATTTAAAAGAGTTAAATTGTCTTTAAAAATATAACTTAAATATTTTTTCTTATAATGAAATTTATCTAAAACAAAAATAGCTTTAGGAAAGACATTAGAATATTCTTTAATACCTTTAGCACCATCACCAGATACAAAAATATAATTTATTTTATCAATATCATATTTATGAGAAACGTAATCATAGATAATTTCCCATAAGTCAGAATAAGATAACTTAGCGGTAGCAAAATTTCTCACATTTTTAAGTTTTTTTCTTTTAACATCTTGTTTAACATAACCTTCATGAACAATAGCACAAGGACAAATTTGGTTTTTAGATTTACCTTTGTTACCTTTAATTTGCAGATTAGCATGAATTTCATCCATTTCAATATATAAAACATTAGGAGTATTATCAACCTTTGTAATTTGTTCTTTAACGGTTCCTTTAAAGTTTTTAATTAATTTAGAGACATAACTTCTAGAAACTTCATTATTTCTAATGGCATGACGAGCAGATTGACTCATGTTTTCTTCCATAGCATATTTAGTTAATTGATATTGAGCTTCCTCAGTAACTCTTTGATAAGGTTTTAAATTTAAAACATCTCTAATAAAGACATATCTTTTTTTAGTTGTTTTATCTGTATAAGCTCTAAATTTAATAGAAACATAACCCATAGAAGTAAGAATATTTCTTGTTATAAATTCCTTAACATAATATTTATCTTTTCGTTCTTTAGATATCATAAAACTATTATCAAGATATTCAATTACTTTAGAATATAATTCTAAAGTAAAATTATCACCAATATTCATAATTTTACTTTCTAAATCAAAAAAGTCCAAATTTGTTTTAAAACTTTCATTAAAAGTATGTTAAGATTTTTTAGAAATGTCCCATTTTGCATTTGCATTAGCAAATGCGATGATAAGAAACAAAGACAAGCTTTG
>CANQXB010000018.1 GCA_947627805.1 uncultured Bacilli bacterium | reverse complement strand
GGTGATGAAATGACTATATTTGTTTGGGAAAATACAACTTATTAGATGTTTTATTAACAAATATTATATAGGATTGGAGGCTGTAATGAAATGAAATTATTTCATTTAGCTCTTTTTTTTGGAGGGATGTAAATAAAAAAAGTATTTAACTATATTCTTATAGTTATTGGCACTTTTATATTTTCAGCTAATGTTTGTTATAACTTAACTCATATTATTTTAAATAATGTTAAACTATCGTGGAATTTTAATATAATATATACTCTACTATCACTTAAAAACATTAGTCTTTTATTTGGTACTATGTTGTTATTTTCATTAATTATATTATTTGTTATTAAGCACGATAATTATTTTAAATTAAAATTATCTAATATTAAAAAAATGCCTGATGAGGATGGCTCATATGAATATGGTAGTTCTAGGTGGGCTACCAAAAAAGAAATCAAAAAAAATTTTAAAGTTTGGAATATTGGCTCTAAATTAAAAAGTGGTGGAATACCTGTTACAAAACTTGATGGCAAGTATTATTATTCCGATTCTTTTGAGCACACTCTTATTATTGGCTCTACGGGATCAGGCAAAACCATTATGGAAATTTTCCCACTTATTTTTAATCTTGGTTATGCAGGTGAATCAATGGTAATTAATGATGTTAAAGGTGAGTTATATTGTAATACCTATGAATTTTTAAAATCACAGGGTTATAAAATAAGAGTTATTAATTTAAGGGATGCTCTTGCATCAGATGGTTGGAATCCCTTACATCTACCCTACAAATATTATAAAGATGGTAATATAGATTTAGCCGGTGATTTAATCGAAAACTTTTCTAAATCCCTAACTAAAAATTTATCAAGTAAAGATATGTATTGGGAAAAAAGTGCAACGTCAGTTTTAACAGCTTTATGTTATGCCATTATAGAAGATGCTCCAAAAGAAGAACAAGTACACTTATACTCTATTTATAATTTATTAGTTGAACATGGAGCTAAAATGATAGATAGATATAATTCATTAGATTTATATTTTCAACAAAAGCCATTTGGTAATATTGCCAAAAATTCATATGCTACAGGAAGTTTTGCCAAAGGTGAAACTAGAGCCACTCTATTTTCGGTTTTAGCCACTTGTATAAAAATGTTTTCAGATACAGGTATTGCTAATTTAACAAGTCGAACTGATTTTGAATTAGATGATATAGGAAAAGAAAAAACTGCTGTATTTTTAATTATTCCTGATGAAAAGGAATCAAGACACGAATTAGCATCTTTATTTATAGACCAATGTTATCAATCACTTATTAATACAGCTCAATCCCTACCTGATGGGAAAATGCCTATTAGAGTTAACTTCATATTAGACGAATTTGCTAATATGCCCCCTATTACATCAATATCAAATAAAATAACGGTATCTCGTTCAAGAAATATAAGATTTTATCTAGTAATACAAGATTTTGACCAGTTAAAAGAAAAATACAAAGAGGCATCAGGAACGATAAAATCTAATGCTACAACTTGGATATACTTATTAACATCTGATAATGAAACAGCTAGAGAAATAAGTTCAAGAATTGGAAAATATACCATATCATCATCTAGGACTTCTACTTCTTCAAAATTAGATAATTTAGATATAAATATATCTAATGATAAAAGTTTACTTGGTCGAGAATTAATTATGCCTGATGAATTAATGAGATTAAATTTTGGTGAGGCAGTATTTATGAAAAGTAGGTTGCACCCAATAAAAGCCACAATAGAGCCTATTTTTAAATACCCTATCAAAATTAAGACAAGTATTATTCCAAACACTTCAAAAAAATATAACATTGAGTGTTTTAATTTAGATGATTTTAGAAAAGAAAAAACTATTAACAATATGAATAAAATAGATTTAATTTAAACTAGTTATTTAAATTAATTGTTAAAATAATAAAAAAACAATTCAAAACTTTTGTTAAATATATTATAATTAGTTTGTATAAAAGATTGGAGTTTTTATGAAGATAGTAATTAAAGATAAAAACAATAAAGATGTAAATTTATACGGACCACTAGAAAGTATAAGACTATTAGAGTGCAAAGTTTTTGTAGATGATAAATTAGTCTATGAGGGTAATATTGAAAATTTACCAAATGAAATGAAAAATTATAAATATCATAAAACTAGCCAAGATGGAAAAACAACTGAATTTTTTATAAGTAGCGAATACAATAATTTAAAATAACTTATATAAATAGATTTATAAAAAGATAATACGAGGTTTATTGGAATCTCGTTTTTATTTGTTTATTTTTGGACTACTTTTTCTATTAAGAATATAATCAGCTGATATTTTATGATTTTTACATATTGTATATAAAGATATTGTCGAAATCAAAAATAATCCTGTTTCATAATTACTATAAGTAGTTTGATAAATAGAACATTCTTCGGCAAGTTGGGATTGTGTTAATTTTAATGCTTTTCTTATTCTTTTTAAATTACTGCCAATCTTAACTGTATCAATTTTAATTTTTGGATAATTAGTATTTCTTCTTGATAATCCCATAACATAATCAACTGAATAATTATACATATTACAAAATTTAATTAATTTTTTAAGTGGAATTATGTCTTTACCTGTTTCCCAACCTGAAATAGTAGTTTTATGAACGCCAAAAACATAACCTAATTCTGTTTGAGTCATTTCTAATTCTTCTCGACAATATTTTAAGTTGTTATCTATCATAATTATCACCAATAATAATTTTCCCATCAAAAAAGAAATTATCATTAAAAGTAGGGACATATTGGTAAAATAGTGATATAATTAAATCGCAATATGATTTAAAAGAGAGGATATTAAATATGATTGACATTGTTTTAACTTATTTTTCAGAGCATCAAGGTATTCTTCCCATACTAATTGTAGTAAGCATACTATTACTAATCATTTGTATTATACTCTTAAATATTGCTGAAAGAAAAAAAGGAAAACAACAAAATGAGTTTGTTAAAAATATAATTATCTATTCTTATCTTGATTCTAAAAATAGGAAAGAATAACAGAAAAATATTTAATTATGAAAAAAACTAAAATATCTATACAAATAATTTATAATGAAATAAAAACAAATCCAAAAGTATCTCAAAAAGAATTATCAAGAAAATATAATGTTTGTGAAAGAACTATAAGAAGATATTGCAAAGTGTTAAAAGACAGTGGCTATATAAAGTATGTAATTGATAGTAAAAATAGTAAATGGAAAATAATTAATAAATGGTAATGGGCGAAAATTAATAAATGTATTTATTGAAAACAATAATTTGATTTGTTATACTAAAGATAGGAAGTGGTATTATGAAGAAATTTTTAATTATTATTGGTATATTTATTCTTATTGGTTTATGTTCTATTTCAACTTTATATGTGATATTTAATCAAAAAAAAGTTACTTATTTTGAATCACAACCTAGTAAAGATTATTATATGCGATTACTAGCTATTGAGGATGAAAGTAGAAATAAAGATTGTGTCCATGTGGAAGTAGCAAGAATTCCTGTTCTTGATTATGTTGATTTGCTTTACGAAAACAATAGAATTGATGATGAAGAAAAAAACCATATGTTAAAAAGTTATGGATTAAGAGATGAATACATGCAATTAAGTATAGATGATTTATATCATCCAATATTTAAATGTGATGAAGAATAAAACGATTATTATAAATGGAGTATTTATGAGAAAGAAAATTTTTGGCTATTTATTATATGGCTTAGCATTATTTTTAACGTTATTTTATATTATTAATGCTATTAGACCAAATATTATTATTGATTTTAAAACAACTATGGTGTTTATTGTTATATCATGTTTACTTATTTATTTTGGAGGAGTATTACTATTTAAATATTATAAAAATGATAAACCACTTAAAACAAATTTATGGATATTTTTCGTATTATATCTTTTATTATTTATAAATTTAACTTTATTTGACTCATCATGGGGAAGACATGGATTATTTGGCTCATTTAATTTAGAATATTTAAAAGAATCTATTAATTTAATTCCTTTCCGAACTATTTATGAATTTTTAATTGAAAATTTTAATAATTTAACTGATAGTGCTACTATATTTTATAACATTTTAGGTAACTTTGTCGCTTTAATGCCAATGGCTTTCTTTTTACCACTTTTATTTAAAAAAGAAAATAAATTTAAAACATTTTTCTTAACTATATTATTAATTACTTTAGGAATTGAATTATTACAATTATTTGGGGGTGTAGGGAGATTTGATATTGATGATGTTATCTTAAATGTTGGTGGCTCTCTAATAATGTTTAAGATATTAAAAATTAAAACTATTGATGACTTGGTTAAAAACATTTTCTTCCTTAAAAAAAATAAAATAGATAAGAAAAAATTAATTAAACTAATATGTCTATTTGGTCTAATATTTATTGCTATCTTGGGAGTAATTATATTTCATAATTATCTTTATAAAGAAAACCTTAGTGTATTTAAATATAAAATGAAAATAGTTAATGAATCAACTTCTTGTGTAGAAGATTCAAATAAATTTTATGAAGATGACCTTTATACATATTATTATTCGTGTGCAAGTAATGATAAAGTTTATGCGATTTTTAACAATAAAGATAAATATTTAGTTAAGGATGTGTTTAATGATATTCCATATAAAGTAAATATTAAAGATGTTGAAAAGGCCTTAAAAATTGCAGAAATTGATTATATAAGAATGAATAAATATCAATATATTACTTTTGATATTGGACTTCCTAAAATAAATGATAGTTATTCTACTCCAGATATTGAAGTTGTGATTAATAATGAGGAAATACTAGATTATAAATTAGATAAAGAAAGAGCAGTTTTTGGCTATGGAATATATGGTATTGATTTACATTTAATACCATTAAAAAGCGGTAATACCAATATTTATATAACGTTTAAAAATTATGAAAATAATGAGATAATTGATGCTTATGAGTATAATGTATCTATAGATAATGAATTAAATGTGAAATATGAGGTTTCATTTACCAAATTAAATTGTTTAAATAATATTTTGGAAAGTTACATTGCATCTGAAAAAAATAAAGTAACAAACATGAAGTTAGAAGATATAGTAAATGTAAATTTAACTAAAATAAAAAGTTATACTCTCAAAACTACGAATAATGGTAATATTTATGTAGTTATTGATACTTTAGATGAAAACATTTTAAAAGAAATAGATAATTATTTCAAGCAAAATCATCCTAATTATCAAACTGCTAAATTTAATATTTATAATATTTATTTATCTAATGATAATACTGATTTTAATCTTCAAAATGATTTAAAAGATGCTTGTAAATAAATTATGAATAAAATAATTATATATAAATTTATTATTGATAGAAAAGGAACTTTTTAAAAAGCAAGTTTCTTTTTTTTAAAAATTTATGAATTATTTCATTGATTTAAATTGTTATATATATGAATAAGTTAAGGAGGAATTAAAATTGAAAGAAGATTTTTTATATTATTATAATTTATATAAAAATGATATTTTGCGTTTTGCATTTAGTTATACTAAAAAAGTATCTGATGCTGAAGATATTACTCAAAGTGTTTTTATTAAATTATATAAAAATATTGATAATTTAAAAGATGCTAATCATATAAAAAGATGGTGTTATAAAGTAGCTATTAATGAATGTAAAAATCTTTCTCTTTCTTTTTGGAAAAAGAAAGTAATTAACATTGAAGATGATAACGAATACTATGAAAAAATAGAAAAAGATGCCGAAGAATTAAACGAGGCCATAGATAAATTATCAAAAACTGAAAGAATAATCATCTATTTATATTATTATGAGGGCTATAAAGTAAAAGAAATTGCAGAAATACTTAAAAAAAATTCTTCAACTATTCAAACGAAATTAACTAGAGCAAGAAATAAGCTAAGAATAATTTTAAAGGGAGATGAAACTTATGAAGAATAAAAAGTTTATTAATTTATTTCAAAAAATAGAAGTATCTAAAGAACTAGATAACAAAATATTAAATGAAACAATAAATAAACCTTTACCTAAAAACTATAAATATAAATATGCCTTATTTATATTAATCTTAATAAGTTTTCTTAGTGTAGGAATTATTGCCTATTGTTATATAAGACCATATATCGTAAGTGTTAAAGAAAATACATTAGGTGGCGATTCAATTAATATATCAATAAATGAAAAAGTAAAAATAAAGCGAAATGCTAAAATGGATTGCTATAGTGATTTAACATTATCTCAGCTTGAAGATGATTTAGGCATTAAATTTTTAAATATACCTAATCAAAATAAAAATACTTATAATGATATATGTGATATTAAATATGATTCAAAAAATAGAATAAGAACTGTAAGCATAAGAAATGAAGATGATTTCAAAGGATATGGTTATACTAAAAACGAGGCTTGGGAAAAAAAATACATGGTAACATCCATTAAATTTATGACTAATTATGCCAATGAAGATGATGAAAAAGAATTTAAATTGGCTTTTGATGGTGGGACATTAGATCCTAATCAAATTGAAAAAATCCATTTAGATAATATTGATACTGATGCTTATATTATCTTAACAGCACCATATCCTGTTTTACCAACAACTTATTGTGTATTTGTCTATGATAATATTCTTTATTCTATAAGAGGCGAAAATTATAATAGAGAAGAACTTATAGAAGATGTAAATAAGATTACTTTAAATTAATAAATAACAAGCTACGAATTATTAAATTGAATGAAAAAGGAAACTATAGTGTTAAAATAATTGTTGGTGTAGTTATCTTAATAATTGTTTTAGGAAGTATTGTAAAAATTTAACTAAAATAAAAAGTTATATTGTCAAAACTACGGATAATGGTAATACTGATTTTAATCTTTAAAATGATTTAAAAGATGCTTATAAATGAATTATGAATAAGATATTATATTAAATTTATTATTGATAAAAAAGTACTATATTATGCTAATTAATGCTTTATTTAAAGTTATTGTTAAATACTTCCGTAAAGTGTATAATAAATTCGCAATCTTTGTAATATGTACTTTCTTCATTTACTTGTTTTAAGCAGTAATCTTTGTATTTATTATAATTTTTTTCGTTTATTTCATCTTCATTTATTTCCGATTTAATATATTCTAAAGTGCTACCCTTAGTTTCAATAATTTTCTTTAAAGCATTTTTATAATTCTTAAATAATATTTTATTGTTTTTATCAACGCACGTATCGTATTCTAGCTCTCCAGTGGTGTATACCCATTCAGCAATATTATTACCATAACACTCATTTAAGTTCATTTTGTTTTTGGATGTAGTAAAATATAACACTATGATAAATAAAAATAATGATAATAACAATATTAAAATAATAACACTTTTTTTCACTCGCTTACTCCGTTTCTACCCTATTAAATATTTTTGTTGTTTTTTAAATATATGATATTATCATTTTAATAAGGATAACGTTTGTTGTCAATTAAAAGTGCCGATTTTTAATATGTTTTGACATTTTTAATGAACTAATTAAATAGTAATTTATGTAATTAAGATTATCAAGAAATTGGTAATCTTTTTTTAATACAAAAAATTGAAGGAGGAATTTATATAGTATTTGAAAAAAATAGAAGTTTAAAAGTTAGTGAAACATTTTTTAAAAAATTAGAGGAAAGGTTAGAGCCTACTATTACTGATTTAGAGGGGTATTATAGAACATTTAACAATTGTCGAGAACAAGGATTGGTGCTATACATTTATGATGATGATGACGAATTATTAATTTGGGCTTGTGAAGCTCGAAGTAGTGATGATATTATGCTAGTAATAGCCGACCGTTCTTGTGCTGATATAAATGATATGTTTAATGACATTGCTTGGAAATCAGCAAAATATTTTAAATATGAAGATTACAATTCAGCAGTAAATTATGCTTTCAATGTTATTAAAAAAAGTTTTTCAAAACATTTTACTGAAGACTATGTTGTAAGATTTAAAATGCATAAAAATCTTAATGAAATAAAACGCATATCATTAGATGCAAAGGATTTAGAATATGAGGATTATTATGACCTAGCAACATTTGAAGATATAAATAATTTATATTTTTGTGATTTGATTATTGACAATGGTAATTTAGGTTTAAGATATTCAAAATACACAGATGATATACGAGATGATTATGAAAACTTATCTTTTGAAAAATGGAATCCTGATTTAACTAGTAATACTACTCTAATGTTAGGTATGCAAAATAAACTTAAAGATTTTATAGATGCTCAAATTGATTATGAAATCGATATGGGTATGAGTGTATAGGAGTAAAATATGATTGATGAAAATAAAGTAACAAATATCAAAAAACAATACCCAAAAGGTACTGAAATAGAACTTATTAATATGGTAGACCCCCAACCTGTACCATCTGGTACTCATGGAATTGTTGAATACATAGATGACATTGGTACTATTTTTATAAAATGGGATAATGGCTCATCTCTTGGCTTAATTGCCGATGCAGATAAATTCAAAGTTATTAAAAGGCCAAATCCTGCTTTAAAAGAATTAGAAAAAGCAAGAAAGAGGCTTGATGATAATGATAATTTATTATTATTTACTTATAACAACAAAACAAAAAACACAGGTGTTGCATCTTTTATTCTAAATAAAAATAAGGTTAAAGTTTTTGAGGGAAACTCTGATGGATCTGATGATACCATTATGGATTATGATAAATTCATAAATAATTATAAATTTAAAGTTGATGATGAAGATGCTGACCCTTTTAAGGATATACGAGAAGACTCTTATAATTATAAAGATTTTTACTACTATCATAAAGACGAACATAGAGACAATGTTATTTCTAAATTAAAAGAAAAATATTCTCTATCAGTTTATTATGAAAATTTACCTCTTGTTATTTATCATATAGATGGCATTGGACAAAATATTTTTATTGAACATGAGAGCGATAGGTGGATTGGAGTTTATAAAGATGATAGTAATAATATGGAGAAGTTTAACCCATCTAAAGAGAATTGCTTTGAAAGAATTGTTTTATATATAGAAGATTTAAGAAAAGACATTAGAATATAGGAGGAATAAAAAATAGAAAAATATTATATATTAAAAGGAAAATTTGATGAAAAATTTGATAATGAGTTTAAAAAAATTGGAGTTTTTTGGGCTCTTAATAAAGAGCAATTTGACAAAAATAAAACTCATAAAAACGCACCTGACTCTGAATATATTTCAGCAGGGGCTGGTGCATATATTCATAAATCTAATAAAAATAAATACAAAAAATTTTTTGAAAAAACTTTGCCTAAAATGAGGCAGGATTTTGCTAGTAAAATAAAAATGGAAGATTTAATAAATGATGAGTTAACTAATCATGAGTGTTATTATACTGGCGAATATGAAAATATAGTGGATATTATCAAATCCTACTACCCCAACCTATCTGATAAGGTTATATTTAATAGGGTTAAAAATGTCTATTATAAAAATAAAAAAATAAATATTTAAAGGAGGAATAATTTATAACAAAATATGAAATACAAAATATATCAAGTGAAGATGTAAAAGATTTAAGAAAAGATGGCGAATATTTAATATTACAAGGCTGTGGTGGGGATTTAACCGAATGGGTTGATGGATTTACAAATATGCTAAAAGATGAAAATATTATTAGTAAAGATTTTTCTTTTGAGAAAGTATATTGTTTTAAAAATCAAGATTTAATTAATTTAGCATTCCCACTTAATAATAAAAATATTAACATGTCAAAACTAGCAATTTTTAGATTAAAAATAAGATATGATTTTGGTGCAATGTGGTTGTCTGATTATATAGATAACGGATATTTAGAAGATATAAAAATTTAGGAGGGATTAATATAGAAAAACCAAAAATGAGAATCACGTTATTCGACGAAACTTATGATTGTTATTTAAACATTGGCGAATATCCTTATAATCATAGATTGTATTTAGGATTGTATACTGAGGAAGAGCCTTTTGATGATATAACTATAAATTTACCCGGATATAGTTTATTTGAAAGAGATAATGTATTTATTAATGGTGATATGAGTACCGAAGTTAAAAATCAATTAATTGAGTATGGAATTCTTGCAGAATATCTTTATACAATTAATTATAATATGGGAAAATACGATTGCTATCGTGTTGATTTAGAAAAATTAAAATATTATAACCCTGATGGTTATAACAAATATATACTCAATATTGATAAAGACGAAAGTATAGATATTAGGAGGGATTTTTTATAAAAACTGAAAATAATATTAAAAAACCTAAAGCCCCAATTATTGGAGCTAATGGAAATGTTTATAATTTGATTGGTATATGTAGACGTGCATTAAAAAATGCTGGATATTATGATAAAGCCCAAGAAATGACTGACAGAATTACAAGCTCTAAAAGTTATGAAGAGGCTTTATCAATAATGTATGAATACATTGAGCCAGTAGACCAAAGTTATGATATCTATAACGATTATGATATAGATATCGATATATAAGAGGAGGAATATTAATAATTATACAAGAACAAATAAAACAAATTGCAGATTTAAGTTTTAAATCTAAAAATACAAAAGATAAAAATGAGAAAGAAAAATTAGATAATGCAGGACAAAGACATGAAAAAAATATAAAAAAAGAATTGACAGGCAAATAAAATCGATAAAAAGAAAATAAAAATTAAATAAAAGTTATAAAAAAATGAGAATAATCTAGTAAAAAATATGTAAATAATGTATTCTTATTTTAGGTGATAAAATAATGACTACTGGAATTACTAGAAAAATGATTAGAGATAGACTTAAAAAATTTGAAATCAGTATAAACGATTTTGATAAAAATGCTATTATTGAATTTAAAGAAAGTCTAAAATCCTTATATGATTCTAGACAAAAAGGAAAACGTGTTTATAAAATTTGGGATATTGTTATTACTGCCTTTATTGCTATTTTAGCTAATCAAAATACTTGGGAAGAAATTCATGATTTCGTTGAAATTAAATATGATTTTTTTAGACAATTTTTAAAAATGACTGGTGGGGTTGCTTCAGCTAAAACATACGAAAGAGTATTTGCTATTATTCGTCCTCAAGAATTTGAAGATATTTGTGTACTATTTTGTAAAAATATTACTAAATTATTTAAATCGAAAAGAGATATATTATCTATTGATGGTAAAACCGATAATGGCAGTAAAAGAAATGAAAATGAACTTCGGGAAGCCATTAAATCTTTAAATATTTTAAACATTTATTCTAATAATTATCAAATGTGTCTTGCTAGTGAAATGATTGATGATAAAACTAATGAAATAACAACCATTCCCACTATTTTAAATAGGGTAAATGCTAAAGGAGCTATTGTTACCTGGGATGCTTTGAATACCCAAAAAGAAAACGTCAAAGCAGTTATTGATGCTAAAGCTGATTATGTAGTTGCTTTAAAAGCTAATCATCCATCCTTTTTAAGTGATTTAGAACTATATTTTGATGACGATAAATTAGATATGATTAAAGCTGGGTGTTTAAAATCTGCTTACACTATTTCAACTGAAAAAGCAAATTCTAATGTTATTACTTATGAATATTTTCAAACAGAAGATATTAACTGGTTCCTTGATTCTTCTTCTTGGCCTTCCTTACACTCATTTGGTTTAGTAAGAAAAACCATTGAACACAATGGTAAAAAAACTATTGAAAAAAGATATTATATTTCTAGTTTGTTTAATGATATTGCTTCTTTTTCTAAAGCAATTAGAAACCATTGGAACGTTGAGAATAAACTTCATTGGCAACTTGATTATACTTTTGCTTCTGATAAAAATACCACTTTGAACAAAAATGCTTTATTTAATTTACAAATTACTAAAAAATTAGCTCTATCTATTATTAAAAATGCCCAAGATGTCTATCATTGTAGCTTATCGAGTATTAGAAATCTTTTGGCTATTAATTTTGAAAAAGAAATTTTAAGACTTTTTAACATTGTTACTCATTAATCGTTTTTTTCGTCAAAAAAGGATTAAATTCCTTTTAATTTCGGTTTTTAATCCTCTCTACTAAAATTTTTCATGTCTTTATCCTGTAGATAATGAAGTAAAAGATATCTTAAATAGTTTAAAAAAACAGGCTATTGATAGTTT
Organism: uncultured Bacilli bacterium; assembly: GCA_947627805.1. GTDB lineage: Bacteria > Bacillota_I > Bacilli_A > RF39 > UBA660 > SIG200. The sequence continues at coordinate 1,152 of CANQXB010000018.1, read as the reverse complement.
TAAAGATGAGTCTGATATTAAAAGATTTTTAGACAATATTATTAACTTTAATAATTATTCATTTAATAATCAATGTCTAATTTGGTTACAAAATCCTAATGCTAAATATGTAGCATCATTTAGAACATTTTCTAAAATGGGATATAAAGTTAAAAAAAATGAAGTTGGTTTAAAAATATTAATACCAACTTTTTTAAGATTTGTTAAAATAGACAAAGGCAATGGGGGTTTTGAAATAAAACCCCTTTATATGTTAAATGAAGAAGAACTTAAAAAATATAAAGATAAAGACGATTATTCTATTACTTTATATAGAGAAAAAGTATCTAATTTTAGAGTTGGCACAGTCTTTGATGCAAGTCAAACTAATATGCCTTTAGATGTTATTGAGCAAGAACTAAATCCAGTTTTAGATAATCCATCAGCTGATGGTATTGCAGACACCTTTATTAAAGCTATTTATAAAGATGGTTTTAAAGTTAAATATGAAGATATAAAAGGAGGAGCTAAAGGATATTGTGATATTGATAACAAAACTATAGTAATAAAACAGGGGTTAAGTAATCTAATGCGATTAAAAGTTATTATTCATGAATACGCACATGGACTTGCTCATCAACATTTAAAAAATAATAATAAGGAATACCAAGAGCATAGAAATCAATATGAAACAGAGGCTGAATCCATTGCATATGTTGTTTCAAAATATTTAGGTTTAGATACAAGCAGTTATTCGCAAATGTATCTTTATTCTTGGAGTAAGGAAAAAGACTTCAAAGAAATTGAGGATTCTTTTAATACAATAGTTAATTATTCCAAAAAAATAATTAATAATTACAATAAAATGTATGAAGAAAATCTTGGCTTATATGCTGATGAATATAAAGCATTAAAAATATAAAAATATATTAAAAAAACTGAACGATTTTGTCCAGTAAATACTTAAAAATTGGAGGAGCCGACCGGATTTGAACCGGTGATAATGGTGTTGCAGACCAGTGCCTTAGCCACTTGGCTACGGCTCCAAATTAATTAAATAACATTAATATTTTACCCTAAAATATGGGGTATGTCAATTAAGTAATATCTTAATTATAATAAATTTTATGTTGAAGGAGGTTAATTATGATATTGATGCATAAAAGTTTAAAA
>CANQXB010000017.1 GCA_947627805.1 uncultured Bacilli bacterium | reverse complement strand
ATTAACATATTATCAACATAGAAAATAGTTTCATTTATAGCATAGGTATCTCTAATGGACAGAGCAATCGCATATTTAACTTCTTCAATAATTTTATTATCATCTAAATTTAAGATTTGATTGTTAAAACTTAAATTAACGGAATTTTCTAAGATTTCATAATTTAAAAGTTCCGTTGAAGTAGCTAAATAACTTATTAGATTAGTATCATAAGTAGGAGATGTTTTTAATTTTTCAATAATTATTTCGACTTTTTCATTTTTAGAATTAGTAATAGTGGTTAAAGGAGTATAGTAAGATATACCATCAATTTTAGAGACATAATAAGTGGTAATTTTGGTAACATCTTTCATACTATCAAGTTCATAAACTTTGTTAATTCCATAAGAACGGTCTAAAGGATTTGGTAAGGATTTTCCACTATGGGGAAGAGTTTTTAATAATTCTCCTTCCACAAAAATCATGATTTGTTTAACATCTTTTATTTCTGTTAGAGAATAAATTATAGCTTCAAGCATGGCTTCTTCATCTTCTTTATCAACATTTAAAAATTCTTTGGAAAAATTAATTTTTAAAAGGCCATCAGTTAAATCATGATTAATTATTTTAGTTCCTTCGGGAATAACTTGTTTAAAATTATTAGGAATGTTAGAATTACTATTAATTGTTAAATTAGTAATAACTTCTTTAATTAAAGTATCAATACTATCACTTTTCTTAATGACTTCAAAGCGGGAGACTAAATTATTTTGGTCAATTAAATAAATGGGAATAGTAACTGGATCCGTATAAGTTAAAGTTGTGTTAATTTTATAAGTTTCTTCCGTAGGAAAAAAATAAATAATAAGTAAAATTAGAAAAGAAATGGAAATGATGATTGTCTTTTTTAAGGCAAGTCTTTTAAGCATAAAACCACCTAATTAATTATACTTAAAAAAAATATAATCATACCTAAAAAAGAATGAAATTAATCATTCTTTAAATAAATAAATAAAATTATTAGATAGATATTTCTCCTAATTTTAATAGTTCAACGACAGCTTGAGAACGGCTTTTAACTCCTAATTTTTGCATCGTATTAGAAATGTGATTGCGGACTGTTTTTTCGGAAATATTTAATTGTTTAGCAATTTCTTTAGTTGTTTTATTTTCCACTAGGAGTAGAAAGACTTCTTTTTCTCTAGCTGTTAGAATCCCTTTGGTCATTAAATCTTCCTTTCATACTTCATAGTATTTTATGAGTATTTTTTCGTTTTGGTTATCATTTTCCTAGTGTTTAAGGTGGTTTTCATCAACTTTGCCTAATAAATAGTCAATAGAGTAGTGATACTTTTGGGCAAGATAGCATAAAATTAAAGTTTTAATTTGATATTGGCCACTTTCATAGTAGGTCCAACTACTTCGGGAAATGTTTAAAATTTTCGCCATTTGAACTTGAGTTATTTTATATTCTTTACGAAGCATTTTAAGTCTTTCTTTGGTTTTTAAAACATTTATTTCATCTTCACTATTAAGATAAGTTTTTTCTTTTGTAAATCCTAAAACATAATCAATAGAAACATTAAAAAAATTACACAATCTATTTAAATGAATTATGGGAATGGTATCACGAGCTATTTCATAAGAAGTATAAGTCGATCTATGAATACCAATAATGTTTGCTACTTGTTCTTGCGTTAGGTTTGCTTCTTCCCTAAGCATTTTAAGTTTCTCCATTTTTACCTCATCTCTTATGCGTATTATAAATGCTGGAATATATCAAAAATTATTTTGTGTATATATTTGGACAAAATACTTGAAGAAAAAAGATGGCTGTGTTATACTTAATTTGTTAAGAGGAATCTTAACTATCATAATCATTGTCAGGTGCTAAAGACGTTAAAACATGGCCACTCAGACATTTTGTCGCATGTCTGATAATTTTAAGAAAGGGGCTTTGAAGCCTTTTTCTTTTTTCTTAAGAAAGTTTTTAGATACATTTTGGCAAATTTATAGTAAAATTATAGTATGAAGAATTTAATGAATTTAAACATGGAAGAATTAGAAAGTTATATTTTAAATGGGGGTGAGAAAAAATTTAAGGCCACCCAGGTTTTTGAATGGCTTTATCAAAAAAAAGAATGGAATATTGATAATTTTACTAATTTAAAAAAAGAGTTAAGAGAAAAATTAAAGAATGATTTTAATTTGGATTTTATTAAAATAAAGAAAAGAGAAGTAGGTAATTTAGTTAAAAAATACTTATTCGAACTAATTGATGGCAACTTTGTAGAGGCTGTTTTAATGGAACATGACTATGGTAAAAGCGTTTGTGTATCATCGGAAGTTGGTTGTAATATGGGTTGTAAGTTTTGTGAAAGTGGGCGTCTTAAAAAGGTAAGAGGCTTAGAAACTTATGAAATGGTTGAACAAATTTTACTAATTGAAGAAGACATTCAAGCTAAAGTTAATAGTGTTGTGGTAATGGGTATAGGAGAGCCTTTTGATAACTATGATAATGTAATTAATTTTGTTAAAATTATTAATCATCCTAAAGGTCTAGCTATTGGTTCAAGACATATTACCATTTCTACTTGTGGCTTAGTACCTAAAATTGAAGAATTTATGCATCTTCCTTGGCAAGTTAATTTGGCCATTAGTTTGCATGCTCCAAATGATGAAATTAGAAATAAGATAATGCCTATCAATAAAGTGTATAATATTAGTAAACTTATATCTTCTTTAAAGAATTATATTGCAAAAACTAATAGACGGGTAACCATAGAATATGTTATGCTTAATATGGTAAATGATAGCAAAGATAATGCTTTAGAACTGGCGGCTCTATTAAAAGGAATGAATGTCTATGTTAATCTAATACCTTACAATGAAACAAACAATTTAGAGTTTAAGAAAAGTGAAAGAATAAAAGAATTTAAAGATACATTAACTAAAGAAGGCATCAATGTTACGGTAAGAAAAGAATTTGGGGATAGTATTAGTGCAGCTTGCGGACAACTTAGAAGTAAAGAGGTGTAATTTATGGAAACATGTTATATGACGGATTCAGGAAGAGTTAGAAGTCATAATGAAGATAGTGTTACAATTTTAAAAAATGATAGTAATGAATATTTATTAGTGGTAGCAGATGGTATGGGAGGACATAGAAAAGGGGAAGTAGCCTCATCTATTGCCGTATCGCATTTAGGAAAAAGATTTAATGATACGCCTTCCATTGGTTCCAAGCTTGATGCCGTTAATTGGCTTAATGATAATATTAATGAAATTAATGGCGAAATTTTAGAATATGGGGAAGAAAATGTTGATTCTAAAGGTTTAGGAACTACTATTGTGGTGGCTTTACTCACCAAAAATTATCTAATCTTTGGTAATATTGGCGATTCATCTGGTTTTGTTTTAAAAAATGGTAAACTTCATAAAGTAACCCATGACCATACTTTAGTAAGTTTGCTTGTTGATGCGGGTAATTTAACCGAAGAAGAAGCTAAAAGTCATCCGAAGAAAAACGTTTTAATGAAAGCTTTGGGGGCCGCCGAAAAAGTTGATGTTGATATTTTTGATGTGATTGATTTAGAGTTTGATGCCATTATGTTATGTAGTGATGGTTTAACAAATATGTTAACGGAAGAACAAATTGAAAAAGTTTTAATTGATGAAGAATTGACAGCTTTAGAAAAAGTCGAAAAATTAATTAGAAAATGTAATGCAAGAGGAGGAAATGATAATATCTCGATTGCATATCTATCAAGGAATGGTGAACAAATATGATAATGAAAGGGCAAAAGATTAGTGACCGTTACCAAGTTATAAAGAGTATTGGTGAAGGGGGAATGGCTAATGTTTATTTAGCCTATGATACAATTTTAGACCGGAATGTCGCTGTTAAAGTTTTAAGAGGAGATTTGGCTAATGATGAGAAATTTGTCCGTCGTTTCCAAAGAGAGGCTCTCGCGGCCAGTTCTTTATCTAATCCTAATATTGTGGAAGTTTATGATGTTGGAGAAGATAATGGCGAATATTACATAGTCATGGAATACATTGAAGGCAAACATTTAAAACAGCTTCTTAAAAAAAGAGGCAAATTGACAGTTAGTGAAGCCGTCGATATTGTTATGCAAATAACTGATGGTTTATCTGTAGCCCATGATTCTTATATAATTCATAGAGATATCAAACCCCAAAATATTATGATTTTGGAAAATGGTTTAGTTAAGATAACGGATTTTGGTATTGCGATGGCGATGAATTCAACCCAACTTACGCAAACTAATTCGGTAATGGGAAGTGTTCATTATCTTCCTCCGGAACAAGCGAGTGGTAAAGGAGCAACTTTACAAAGTGATATTTATTCAATTGGTATCTTATTTTATGAACTATTAACCGGAAAACTTCCTTTTAAAGGGGAAAATGCGGTGGAGATTGCTTTAAAGCATTTAAAAGAACCGCTTCCAAGTGTGAGAGAAGAAGACCCAGAAATACCGCAAAGTGTCGAAAATATCATTATTAAAGCTACCGCTAAAAATCCTAAAAATAGATATAATGATGCTCGGGAAATGCATGAAGATTTAAAAACTTGTTTAGAACCCGAAAGAATAAATGAACCAAAGATAAAATTAAAATATCAAGAAATATCTGATGATACGAAAGTTATTAAACAAGTGAAAGAAGAAGCCAAAAAAACTGATATTAAAAATAAAAAAGTTAATAATAAAATTAGTAAAGAAAAAGAAGAAGAAAAAGACGAAGTAGTCGTTAAGAAGATAACAGGTGATGATTTGAAGAAGCAAAATAAAACTTTAATTAAATTAGCCTCTATATTTACGGGTTTAGTAATTGCTATTACTGTCGTATTTGTTTTCATTATGTTTATGAGTAATACGAAAACTATTGAAGTTCCTGATGTTTCAGGTAAAAGTTTAAAAGAAGCTATTTCTTTATTACAAAAGAAAGGATTTACCATTGCTGATGAAGAAGAAGGAGTATCTTCTAAAGAAATTGAAGTTGGTAATGTTGTTAAAACTTCTCCTTTAGCGGGTAAGAAAAGAAAGAAAGGCTCTGAAATCAAGATTTATGTTTCCACTGGGGATGAAACTATTGAGATTGAAGACTATACTCATAAAAATTATTTAGAGATTAAAGGAAACTTAGAAGCTAGAGGTTTAGTTGTTAGAGAAGAACCAGAATCGGTTGAAGAAGATGGCGAATTTTTAGAAAATGAAATTATAAGACAATCCGTAGAAGCGGGAACTAGTCTTACCAAAGGCGAAAGCATTACTTTAACTTATGCGGTTGTGGGCTTTAATTACCCTGACTTTACTGATGGTACTTATTCCGTATCTGATGTAGAACTTTTCTGTGAAGAAAATAATCTTAAATTAGAAGTAGTTGAAACCGTTAGTGAAAATAATTTAGAAGGAACTATTTATAACCAAAGTAGAAAAGCGGGAACTCCAGTACAAAGTGGGGCTAACTTTAAAATTTGGGTTTATGTAAATAGTCGTAATGAAGAAGAAAACAATAGTGATATGGGTGGTTGTCAAGACGGTCTATGTTAGAAGGAGCGTTAGTTAAAATAAATAGTGATACTTTTACTGTTAAAGTAAATGATAAATACTATGATTGTAAAAGTAGAGGGAAAATAAGAAATATTTCTAAACCTTTAGTGGGTGATAAGGTTTTAGTTAATTTAGGTGATTTAATCATTGAAGATATTCTTCCTAGAAAGAATGCTTTAGATAGACCTCAAGTAGCCAATATCGATATGGCTTTAGTCGTTACTAGTTTGCATCAACCTGATATTAATTTAACTTTACTTGATAAACTTTTAACCATTATTACGATTAATAAAATTGAACCAGTTATCGTTTTAACGAAAAGGGATTTGGCTTCTAAAGGTGAATTAAAAGAGATAAATAAATTAATTAAATATTATGAAAGTATTGGTTTAAAAGTATTTAATAATGATGAAATATCTAAATTAAAAAGATATTTAAAAGGTAAAATTGTTACCGTATGTGGTCAAACAGGAGCGGGTAAAAGTTCTTTAATTAATAAATTAGATAAGAATTTAAATTTAAAAACTGATGAAATATCTTTCAGTTTAAATCGAGGTAAACATACGACAAGAATAGTGGAACTATTTACAATTGATGATTTTTATATTGTTGATACGCCGGGCTTTTCCCAAATTGATTTAGATAAATATAGTAAAGAAGATATTAAAAATAGTTTTAAAGAATTTAAAGATAATGATTGTTATTTTAATGATTGTAATCATTTAAATAATACTAAAGGGTGTAAAGTTATTTCGAAAGTTAAAGACGGCACAATTTTAAAATCAAGATATGATAATTATGAAATATTTATGAAGGAGATAAATAGATGATTGCGGTAAGTTATTTAAAAAGTTTAGATGATAAAGAAGAAACTATTAGAAAGATTGAAAAAAGTGAAGCTGATTTTTTACATGTCGATGTTATGGATGGCAAATATGTTAAAACTAGAAATTATGATGTTGATACTTTAGTTCATGATTTAAGATATGTAAATAAAAAAGTTGATGTGCATTTAATGGTGGAGCATCCTTTAAATTATATTAGTAGTTTAATCTCTTTAAATGTCTTTTTAGTAACTTTTCACTTAGGTATTAAAGATAGTATTGAAGAAGTAATTAAAACTTTAAAGAAAAGTAAATCTTTAGTAGGAATTGCCATTAATCCCGATGAAGATATTCATTTAATTGATAAATATTTAAAAGATATTGATTACTGTTTAGTTTTAGGAGTTACCCCAGGTGAAGGTGGTCAAAAATTTAATCCAGAAGTTATCGAAAAAATAAAATATTTACAAGATAAAGGAGTGGCTATTGGTCTTGATGGTGGGGTAAATGATGAAATTTTGCCCATGCTTAAAGGCTTAAAAGTGGCTATTCTCGTAAGTGGTTCTTATGTTTGTATGAGTTCTAATTATAATGAAAAAATAAAAAATTTAAAAAGATTCTTTAAATAAAAATTAACAAATTTTAACAAAACGCAAAAAATGTCTTTTCTTGTATTCTAAAATTTCTGATATTATGATAAAATGGTTATAGTAAAGGAAGATGAAAGTTTGACAAGAGAGACTTTTTTACTTTTAGCAGTTGGTTACTATTTATTTACAATGGTTATCGTTGTAATTGTTTTAGTGTTCATGGACAAAAGATATAAAAAGTCTTTAACTAATGAAATTAATTCTTTAGAAAGAGATAAAAATTTAATCATTTCTTCGAGTATGCTATCGGAACTTAATAAAGTAGAAGCTTTAGTTAACAATGAAGAGTTAAAGAAAAAACATAAATCTTGGCAAAAAAGATTTGAAAATATAAGAGATAAAGAAATTCCGAAAATTACGGATGAAATTATTGAACTCCAAAATGATTTTAATGAGAAAAATTATGGTAAATTAAAAAGTGGTTTAATAAATGTGGAACTAGACATTAGTTATTTAAAAACTAAGGCCGATTTTTTGCTTGAAGAAATAAGAGAACTTACTTTATCCGAAGAAAAAAATAGAGAGACAATTATTAAGTTAAAAGCCGATTATCGCGAAATTAGAAATGTTTATAATAATCATTTAAATGATTATAGTATTATTAAAAAACCTTTAGAATTACAATTTGAAAATGTTGATAAATTATTCAAAACTTTTGAAAAAGCGATGGAAAAAAATGAGTATTTAGAAGTAGGAAAGATTGTAAAAGCCATTGATGATGTTATTGGTAATTTAAAAATTGTTATTAAAGAAACGAAACAAATCGTTAATTTAGGAAATGTTTTAATTCCGAAAAGAATTGAAGATATTAATGATATTTATCATAAAATGAAATTAGAAGGTTATAATTTAGATTATTTAAATATTGAATATAATATTGAGGAAGTTAATAAGAAGATTCAAGATATTTTTAGTAGGCTTAATGTTTTAAATGTGGTTGATTCGGTTTTTGAACTTAAGACGATGCTCGATTATTTTGATTCTTTATATAATGATTTTGATAAAGAAAAATTAACGAAAACTTTATATGAAGATTATAAAAGGAGCATTTTAATAAAGGTTAGTAAATTAGAACGAATTAATAATGAATTATATAAAAAGATTGATGATATTAAATATAGTTATGATTTATCAGAAGATGATGTTTTAGTTATCAAAGAAATTAAAGATGAATTTGGTAGTATTAGAGAATCTTATGAGCATGTAGTAGAAATGGAACGAAGTAAAACTTTAGCTTATTCTCGTCTTTCTAAAGAAATGGAAATCTTAAATAATCGTTTAACTAAGGGCGAAGAAAAGTTAAATGTCGCTTTAAGAACCTTAGGAAGTTTAAAAGAAGATGAATTAAGAGCCCGGGATGAACTTGATCAAATTAAAGATATATTATCGCAAGCTAAAGAAAAAGTAAGAAGTTATAAACTTCCGATAGTTCCTAAGAATTATTATGTGGAATTATCGGAGGCAACCTTAGCCATTAATGAAATGGTCAAAGAGCTTGATAAAAGGCCAATTTCGATTAAAACCTTAAATTTAAGAGTAGATACGGCCAGAGACTTAGTTTTAAAAGTATACAATACCATTAATGAAACGATTAAAACAGCTAAAATGGCGGAGACAGCCATTGTCTATGGTAATCGTTATCGTATGAGTAATCGAGAAGTCGATTTTGGTTTAACAAAAGCGGAGATTAGTTTTAATAAAGGTAATTTTAAAAATAGTTTAGAAAATGCTATCAATGCCATTAATATAATTGAACCAGGAATTCATAAAAGATTACTAGAAGAAATTAAATAACTATTAAAATTTAGACTTGTCATAAATAAATTATAAGAGTATAATTGTTTTTGCTTGCCAAGAAAGTGGGGGTTTTAAAATGACGGAAGAAGTATTAAGAGATTTATTATGTTTAAATAAAATAGTAATGAAAGAAGATTTAGAATATTTATATAATATTGATGAAGAAAACTTAAATATATTTATTTTAGCTTATGATAATTTAGAAAAAGTAAATGTTAGTTTATTTAGTAAAAAATATAATATGGATATAAAATTAGTCCAAAGATTTAGTGATATCTTAGATGATAATGATTTATTTATGATTTATTTTTATTATTTAGTTTTAAGTAAATATGGTAAAGTTACTCCTTATGTAATTGATAAATTAGAAGGAATAAGATGTGTTAAGCATTTTGAAATAATGGAAGTATATCGAACGGTTTATGAATATATTAATCCTGATTGTGAATTAGAAAATATTGTTAACGATTTAGTTAGTTATGCTGAAGTTATATTCGAAAGTTCAATGGATATGCAAGAAGAGTATCGTTCCTTTATTTTAAATAATTTAAAAGAATTTTATGCTTTAAAAGAAAACTTTAAAAATTATGAAAAAGAAAAAGAACTACCTTTTAATCAAGTATTTCAAAATAAAACTTTTACGGGAGTTAAATTAAGTCGGAGTAGAACTAAAAAAATAAATCATTTAATTACTAAATTTAGAGTAAGTAAAAATAATGTTGCTTCTTAAACATCCAAGATAACGTACAGAAAAACATACAAGATGATTGACTAATTTAGATAATTAGAGTATAATAATATTAGAATTTGAAGGTGATTAGATGGCCAAATATGTACCTCCATTTGAAATAACTAATAAAATGTTAGAATTAGTCGCATCTATTATGAAAAAAATAGGTAATTTAGATAACTATAAAGATTTAAATAAAATGCCAATTTTAAGAAGAAATAACAGAATTCATTCTATTCATTCTTCGTTAGCTATTGAAGATAATTCTTTATCTTTTAAAGAAGTAAAAGATATTATAGATGGAAAATCAGTCATTGGTAATCAAAAAGAAATTCAAGAAGTAAAAAATGCTTATAAGGCTTATGAATTGATGCCAGAAATTAATCCTTATTCCCTTAAGGACTTAAAAAAAATTCATGGCATAATGACTTTTTTAACGGTGGAAGATGCTGGGGAATTTAGAAAAGGCGATGAAGGAGTCTTTGATGGTGATGTTTGCATTCATATTTGCCCTAAACCGGAAATGGTAAATTCTCTTATGGAAGAGCTATTTAATTGGTTAAAAGAAAATAAAGATATTATTCATCCTTTGATATTATCAAGTGTTTTTCATTATGAATTTGTCTTTATTCATCCATTTAGCGATGGTAATGGGCGAACCGTTAGATTGTGGCAAAATATCTTATTATCTCATTGGGAAGAAATTTTTGCATATGTTCCTATTGAATCGCAAATAAAAGAATATCAAGCGGAATATTATGCTGCAATAAATAATTGTAATAAAAAAGGTTCTTCTACGGAATTTGTTGAATTTATGTTAGAAATGATTGATAAAGCACTCAAAAATTTACTTGAAAGTACAGGTAATGCCGCAAACTATATTAGTTCATATGTCAAAAGATTATTAGAGGTAATGGATGATGAAATAGCTATGTCATCTAAAGATTTAATGGTAAAATTGGGATTAAAGTCCCGAGCCTCATTTAGAGACAATTATTTAAATCCAGCTTTAGAAAATGGCCTTATAAAAATGACTAATCCTGATAAACCTACAAGTAAAAATCAAACTTATTATAAAAGTTAATCCTAGTTTTCATAACTAGGTTTTTATGTTATACTTATTATAATAAAAGGAGCGATAATATGACCTATCTTGATTATAGTGAAACAACCCCTATTTCTTTAGATGCTTTAGATACATATAACAGAATATCTAAAGAATATATTGCCTCAATTTATGAAAATAATGCTTTAGGAGAGGCTTCGAAAAAATTGCTAGATGAAACAACTAAAGAGATAAGTAATATGTTTCATATTATGGATAGTGAGATAATTTATACTAGTGGGGCTAGTGAAGCAAATAATTTATCCTTAATTGGAGCCTCTTTATATGCTCATAAAAGAGGAAAACATATTATTGTTTCTAAACTTGAGCATCCTTCTATTTATCAAATATGTCATTATTTAGAAACTTTAGGTTTTGAAATAAGTTATGTAAGTAATGATGAAGAAGGTTTGATTAATTTTGATGAGCTAAAAAATTTGATTAGAGAAGATACTATTTTAGTAAGTATAAGTGCGGTTAATTATGAAACAGGAGTAAGACAACCTTTAAAAATGCTTCGGCAAATAATTAAAAAGGAAAATGACCAAACTTTATTCCATTCTGATTTATCGCAAGCCATTGGTAAAATGAGTGTTAATTTTCGGGATATTGACTTAGGTAGTGTCAGTGCGCATAAATTTTATGGTCCTAAAGGGATAGGTTTTTTGTATAAAAATAATTTAGTTAATATAACTCCTTTAATGTATGGGGCAAAAAAGGCTGGCGAACTTCCTTGGACTTTACCGCTTCCTTCAATTGTAAGTATGAAAGATGCTTTAAAAGTAGCTATTCGAGATTTAGAAAAAAGAGAAAAATATATTAGCATTTTAAACGAAAGAGTAGTTAGTAAGCTTTCCAAATTAGAAGGAATTAAAATAAATAAAACTAATTATTCAATTCCGCATATTATTAGTTTAAGCTTAGAAGGAGTATCTTCTCTTTCTTTGGCGAATGCTTTATCTAAAGAGGGAATTTATGTTATGGCGAATAAACAAGGAGAAATCTCTAGTAGTGTCATGGCTATTTATAATGATTTAGAAAGAAGTAAATCTTGTTTAAGAATAAGTTTATCTCATTTAACAACAGTATTAGAAATTAATAGATTTTTAGAGATTTTTGAAGTAGAATATAAAAGACTTAAAAATTTAATTAGTGGGTGATGGAATGGAAAAAGTAATATTTTTAAAATATGGCGAATTATCAACTAAAAAAGATAATCGCAATTTTTTTCTTAAAAAATTAAATGAAAATATTTTAAATACTTTAAAAGATGTGAGAGTAGAATATGATTTTGGCAGAATGTTTATTTATCCAAGTCATAATAACTATGAAGAAGTAGTTTCTAAATTACAAAATATTTTTGGTATTCATGAAATAGTTATAGCTTATAAATTTTTAGAAAGAGAAATAGAGACTATTGAAAATAATCTTTTAGCCTTAATAAAAGATGAAGAATTTTTAACTTTTAAAGTCGAAGTAAAAAGAAGTGATAAAACATATCCTTTAGATGGGATGACTTTAAGGAAAGAATTAGGGGCCTTTGTTTTAAAACATAAAAATAATTTAAAAGTAGATGTTAATAATCCCGAAGTAATTATTAATGTGGAAATTAGAAAAAATGAAGTTTTAATTTATTACCAAACTGTTAAAGGATTAGGAGGCTACCCTGTAGGAACGCAAGGAAAAGGACTTCTTATGTTAAGTGGAGGAATTGATTCACCTGTTGCTGGTTATATGGCTATTAAAAGAGGTATAAAATTAGAAGCTATTTATTTTGAAAGTCCGCCGCATACAAGCGAAAATGCTTTAAATAAAGTGCAAAGTTTAGCCAAAATTTTAACGAAATATAATGGTGAATTAAAATTACATATTATCAATTTTACCGAAATTCAAGAAGAAATATATAAAAATATGCCTCATGAATATTTAATTACCATTATGCGAAGAATGATGTATCGTATTGGCGCCATTGTGGCCTTTAAAAGAGGGGCTAAAGTTTTAATAAATGGCGAAAGTATTGGTCAAGTAGCTAGTCAAACATTAACAAGTATGGCAGTTGTTAATGAAGTAGTAAAAATGCCAGTAATAAGACCTTTATGTTGTTTTGATAAATTAGAAATTATTGATATTGCTAAAAAAATCGGTACTTATGAAACTAGCATTTTGCCTTATGAAGATTGCTGTACTATCTTTGTTCCTACTCATCCCGTGATTAATCCTGTTTTAGAGAAGGCTAAAGAATATGAAAGTTCTATAAATTATGAAGAATTAATTTATAAAGCAATTAAAAATGAAAAAATTATAACTATTACTAATAATTCTGAAAATGATTTTGCCGATATTTTATAGAATGTATTAAATATTAAAAAAAAGCCATATTAATAATGGTGAATAAAAATGCTTAAAAATTATCGATTTATAAGAGGGCAAAATATATTAGATAATTCTTATAAAGGTAGAATGAATAATTATTTTAATCCTTTTGAGTATAATTTAGAAAGTGAATTAAAAGATAAAGGAAATAATGATATAAATAAAAGGAGAACAAATTCCCATGATATAAGAAAAAATTCTAAATAATTTTTTCTTTTTTTTAATTAAAACTAGTATTTTCTTAATCACCTATGTTATAATTACTTTAGGGTAAATAGAAAGAGTTTTATTATGAAGAAAGTATTATGTTTTTTATGTTTATTATTTTTGCTTTTAACAAATATAAATATAGTTAAAGCGGAAGGGGATTGTGGCGATGT
>CANQXB010000016.1 GCA_947627805.1 uncultured Bacilli bacterium | reverse complement strand
TTCTTTATTTTTTTCTAATTAAACTATATTCGCTATCTTCTTTCGAAAGAGTAGCTAAATAATCCCCATAAATATTCATTTGATTAGATAAACCGTATTGGGCAACAATGGAGTTATATTGATTTAATAAGGCTAATTTTTCGGCAGGAGTTGCTTCAATTTTTTGCATGATATCACTAATAATTAATATTTGCGTTGGAATAGCCACTTTTTGACTATCAAAGAAACTTTTTGTATCGGTAGGAGCAAATAATGTTTCGACAGCATAAGTTCCTTCATGTCCTTCTTCGGGATTTTTTTCTTCTAGAATTCCCATCATAAAGTAAGGACAATTTTGTTCATTACTTTGAACATATAATAATTTTTCGGCATTGCTTAAACGATTTAATCCGGTTTGGTTTATGAAAGTATTTTTATCAAAATTAATAACCCCAAAGTTAAAACGACTAAAATCGGAAAATTTTTCAAAAATAGAACATTTAATCATCATTCGGTAGTAATTAAATATAGCTCCTTTATTATTAAAATCATATTCTAAAACTTTATCGATGTTTTCAATTAAAAGTTTTAAAAAGTCATAAGAACGTGGTATATTATCAATTCCTAAAACATTCTTTCTAAAAGGAGTATGATATTCGCCCACTAAGTTTTTATAGTCAATTCCTAACATATGACATAAGTTTTTGGACATAATATCTAAAGTAAATTGACTACCATCAGAAAGAATAATATCATATTCTTTATCTTTGTAATTTTCATCATAATCTTTAACGGCATTAATTAATTTTTGACTAGTTTCTTCCGCATATTTAATTCCCGGGTAGGGTGTTTTATGCGCAAAGGTATTAACATAGTTTAATTCTTTTAAAGTTATCACAATAAATCCCCCTTAAAAAACATTATAATTATAGCACATAAGACTTAAAATGTCAAAAAATGTCAACAAAAAATAATTAGGTCGAGCCTAATTATTTAAAAGTTCTTCTAATTTTTCGTGTTCAAAATTGTGAAGAATATAACCTCTATTTTGATATTCAAGAGTATAATTACCATTATTTTCTAAGGTCATAACTTTTTCCTCAGCAATGTAAAATTCATAATAGTTAATATTCCCTGGCACATTAATGCCACCTTCCCAAAGTTTAGCTTCTTTTAAAATATTAGCAATTTTTTCAATTTCTTTTTTGGTTGTATATTCTTTTAAAACTTTTTCGGAAGGACCATCTTTAACAACAATTTTAGTAATTTTATCTAATGTTTTACTTAGTTCTTCATCAACTTCTTTTAAAGAAGCACTATAATTTTGGGAAAGTAGATTACCTAAGTTGATATTATAAGCCAATTTTTGATTATTTATTTTGAAGATTGAAGAAGAATATAAAACGGTAGCTATAACTTTACCATCTTTTTTAAGTTCTAAAGTATAACGTTCTTCACCACTTGAATTATTATCAAAATCTAAAGTAGCCTCTTCTAAAATAGAAATAATTTCTTTGGCATCTTCTTCCTTAACTTGACTAGTCTTTTTATAATCATTAAAATTATCTGTTACCAATATTTCATCTGTATCTTTAATTTTAATGATTGTATTGGCTAGCTCTTTCTCTAATTTTTCTTGATGTATTTTATCAAGATTAATTCCTTTTAAAAGAAAAGCAAGAATACCTACTAAAATAAGAACAATTAAAAAGCAAAAAAGATAAATTGGCCATTTCTTTTTCATAAAAACCATCCTTTCTAATTTAATATTAATATATTTCTTTTTTAATTGCAATCACTTACATTGTTTATGTCAAACAGACGAATATATTAACTACTAATTTATTAAAAACTATGATATACTTATTAAGGCGTTAATAAAATATATTAAGAGGAATTAAAAATGAAAATAAAAAATGAATATAAAGAATTAACAGAAAATATATTAAATGATGAAGCTTTTCTTTTATTAAAAAATGAAAGGCATCATGGAACCAATAGATATGACCACTGTAAAAGAGTGGCTCATGTTAGTTTTTGGCTTTCTAAAATTTTTAAGGGTGATAAAAAGTCCGCGACAATTGCCGGATTACTTCATGATTTTTTCTATGGTGATAGTTCTTATTTAGAACATCCTAAAGTAAGTAGTGCTAATGCTAAAAAGTATTATGCTATTACCGATAAAGAAGCCGAAATAATCGAAAGTCATATGTATCATTATGCCTTAGTTAAAAATAGTTATTCTTTTTTAAATAAAAAAAATCAAGTGAAAGCTAAAAAATACAAACCAAATTGTAAAGAAGGCTATCTTGTTTGTTTTGCAGATATGTTGGTTTCTATTTTTGAGGGTAGTATTTTTGAAGTTCGTTATGGTGTTTGTTTATATTTATTATTTATTATCAATTTAATACGTTATTAATAGGAAAGGTTTTATAAAATGAATAATTTACCTAATCACGTAGCTATTATTATGGATGGTAATGGTAGATGGGCTACGGAAAGAGGATTAAAGAGGAGTGAAGGACATAAAGAAGGGGCCAAGACTTTAGAAAAACTAGCAATTTATGCCAAAGATAAAGGGATTAAAGTTTTATCAGTATATGCTTTTTCCACAGATAATTTTAAAAGAAGTGCAGAAGAAGTTAATTATTTAATGGATTTATTTATTGTTTATTTTAAAGAAAAATTTGATAAAGTTATAAAAAACAATGTCAAAATTGTTTTTAGTGGGCGGAAAGATAATTTAAGAAAAGATGTTTTAGAGGCTATGGATTCTGTTACAAAGAGAACCCAAAATAATGATGGATGTCTTTTAAATATTTGTTTTAATTATGGGGGAAAAGAAGAAATAGTGGATGTCGCTTTAAAATTAGCTAAAGAACTCCAAAATAATAAAATTTCTGAAAAAGAAGTTAATAAAGATAATTTTTATAAATATTTATATCAAGAATTACCTCCCATAGACCTTCTTATTAGAACTGGTAAAGAGCAAAGATTAAGTAATTTTATGTTGTATCAAGCTTCTTATGCCGAACTTTATTTTACTGATACTTATTTTCCGGATTTTGATGAACTATGTTTAGATAAAGCTTTAGATTTTTATCAAAAGAGAGATAGAAGATTTGGGAATGTGAAAAAGGTTTGAAAAAAAGATATAAATAAATTATAATTAAAGTAGGAAGTGATAATAATATGGACAGAAGAACTTTAGTTGAATTTATTGTAGGCTGGATTTTAGTTGTTGGGGGAGGAATTGTTACCCTTTTACCAATCTTTAATATTACTAATGTTAAAATAGTATTTATAAGTATTATTGCTTTATATGGAATTATTCATTTAGTTAAAAATTTTGCTATTTTAAATGCTCATGAGTATAGTGGTTTTAGTACAGCCTTATCTTGTGTTGTCGTTTTAGTTACTCTTTTATTCTTAGATATTAATGATTCTCCTTGGAATTTAGCTCTTACTTTATTTATTTGGATAATTCTCATGAGTTTAACGAAATTAAAAGAAAGTGATTATTATCATGATCGTAAAAATAAATTATGGGAACTTAATGTGGTTAATTTAATTTTATTTATTTTAACTGGAGTTATTACGACTGTAAATTTATATTATACTAGTGATATTCAAATAATTATTTTAGGATTTTTCTTCCTTATCAATGGTATTTTAGAACTTACGGACCCTCTTGCTGGTTATATAATGAATAAGAAGTAATCTTATTCTTTTTGGTTTTTATGAAACATATTAAATCTTTTATTTTTATAATTTTTATAAGTTTTTTGGTATTTAGTTTCTTCTTTTTAGGAATTAAATATTTTAATGAGGAAAAAAGTATTTGGCAAGATAAAGTAAAAGAGCCCGATAAAAGCATTTCCCTTACTTTAGTGGGAGATTTTCTTTTTGAAGAACCATATTATGCTAGTATTAGAAATGGTGATGATATTAATACTTATTTTCGAAAGGTGAAGAAATACTTTGAAGATGATGATATTTCTTTAGGTAATATGGAAGTAGTAATTGGGAATGATGCTTTAGAAGTGAGTGGAACAGGTTTTAATTTTTGTGCTCCCAAGTATATTGGCGATTTAGTATCTTCTTTAGATTTAGAAGTTTT
Organism: uncultured Bacilli bacterium; assembly: GCA_947627805.1. GTDB lineage: Bacteria > Bacillota_I > Bacilli_A > RF39 > UBA660 > SIG200. The sequence goes on along the minus strand of CANQXB010000016.1, from coordinate 9,559 downwards.
ATCGACAATTAACAATCATACTTTTGATAGAGGTCTTGAAGGTATTAATTCTACTTTAAATTATTTTCATCAAAACACTGATATTTTAACTGTGGGTACTTATAATGATGAGGCCAAAAAAGATAAAATAATGGAAGTAAAAGGTTTAAAAGTCGGATTTTTAGCATATTCTTATGGTACCAATAAAAAAGTACCTTCCGAATATTTAAAATATGTAAGCTTATATAAAGACCCGGAAACAAAAGAATTTAATCAAGAATATCAAGATAAAATAAGAAGAGAAGTTACTAATTTAAGAGATAAGGTTGATGTTTTAATTGTTTTAATGCATTGGGGTATTGAATTTACCCATCAAGAAAATTGGGAACAACAAGAGCTGGCTAAATTTTTAAATTCTTTAGGAGTTGACATTATAGTAGGAAGTCATAGTCATTCTATGGAACCAATAAAATGGGTTGGAAATGAGCATAAAACTTTAGTCTTTTATTCTTTAGGTAATTTTACATCTGCCGATGATGATGTGAGTAGAGCTGGGGAAGATTTTGATAATGCTTATCAAGTAGGGTTGCTGGCTAAACTTAAAATTCGTAAATTAGATAGAGGACTTGATATAACAAATATTAAAACAGAACCCATAATTAATTATTATGATAAAGATATGCGTCATTTTGAATTAGTACCAATTTCTATGTATAACGAAAAATATGAAAAAAGTCATTATCGTTACCCTTATAATTTTAATAAAAAGTTTATTCAAGATATGTATAATAAAGTTATAGATGAAGAATACCGTTAAAAGGTATTTTTTCTTTCCTTTTTCATATATTTTAATTATGAAGAAAGGAAATAATAATGGAAATTTTAAAAGTATCTAGTAAATCAAATCCCTCTAAAGTAGCGGGAGCAATAGCCAATATTTATAGGGAAAAAGGTAGTGTTGAATTACAAACTATTGGAGCAGGTTCTTTAAATCAAGCGATTAAAGCCATTGCCATTTGTCGTGGTTTTGTAGCTCCGACAGGAGATAATTTAGTGGTTATTCCAGCATTTAATGATATAACTATAAATGGGGAAGCCAAAACCGCAATTAAGTTAATAGTGGAAGCTAAATAAAAGGGTTAATTAAAGCGTTTTTAACGCTTTTTTTTATTGCTCTAATATGATAAAATAATAATTGAAGGTGGTACCCGTATGCGCATAGAAAGAATTATTAATAAAGCTAAAACTTTAGGGATAAATACGGGTAATGGAAGTAGAGCAGAGCAAATTATAACCATTGCGGATGCTTTAGGTATAGATGAAGAAAATTTAGATTTAATTGAAAATTCTTTAGATGAAATGCTAAATGATAATGAAGAATTTTTAGATACGGATAATTATTATGAAGAAAATAATAATTATTCTAAAAATGTTAATAAAAGAAATATAAAAGATAAAAAGGAAGAATCAGAAAATTTAAAAAATGCCAGTAATGAAAGAACTCAAAATAAAGTTGAAACAGCTCGAGATAAAATAAATGATTTAAATAGTAATAAAAATAAAGTAGAAGAAACGGAAGAAAAAGTAGAAGATGCTTCCCAAAAAATTAATACCATAAAGAAAGTAAGTCAAAAAGGAGCCAATGCGGCCTTAAGTATTGGAAGAGCTACCGCTAAAGGGGCTAGTTCTCTTGTTACTTGGATAATGGCTAATCCTTATGTTGCAGGAGCTATTGTGATTGTAGTTTTAATTCTTTTAGTTGTTTTAATGTTTGTGGCTACGGATAAAGATTTTACAAATGGTTATTTTGATGGAGCCTGTAATTATAATAACACATCGGTTACTTATAATTCTTCTATAGTTAATCTTAAAAATTTTGTTCTTGGCTCTACATATAGTTATATGATAAATACAGAAGATAGCGGGCAATTTTCTGATAGTCAAATTAGAGCTTTAATGATTGCTATAAAAACAACTGTTTTGGCAGTAGGAAATTATAATAGTGCGAGCAAATCTGTTAGTATTAATAATGAAATTGAATATATACCAGTAGATGAAATTCCTAGTGATATAAAAAGTGACTTAGAAAAAAATTATGAAAAAATAGAAAGATTTTTATATATATCCGATTCTTATAAAGATACTATTACTTCCTTAAGCTATGGAAGTAAACTTGATTTAAGTCCAGAAACAATTGTTAAAATAAAAGAATCAAGTGGTAGTTATGAAGCTATTTTAAAAAATGTATATGGTGGAGGAGAAAGTAGTTCAAGTTCAACTAATAGCACTAATTTTGATGCTTCTAAGCCCACTATTTATATTGGAGATTCAAGAGTTGCCTTTATGAATGTTTATGGTATCCTTAATAATAGTAATTCAGTTTATTTAGGAGCAAATGGTTATTGTTGGTTTAGATATAATACTAGTTATGGTAAAAGCTGTTCTCCTTACTGGAATAGTAATACCAATGATAACAGCAGATTAGGTGGAGCTAATGCGGCGAATAAACTGATGCAAAGTGGACAAAGTTACAATATTGTAATATGGTTAGGAGTAAATGACCCTAGTAATGTTAATGATTATTTTAAAGTTTATAAAAGTTTAGCTGAAAACGAATGGAAAAATCATACAATCTATGTTGCTCAAGTAGGTCCAGTTAAGGAGGAAGTTTATACAGCAACTTATTATACCAAAAATGCTGATGTTGATAATTTTAATAGCACAATGGCTGGTTTGATATCAAGTTCTGGATTAAGTAATTTAATATATTTAGATTTGGGTATCAATCAAGACTCAATAAATTGGAGTCAATCTGATGGTGTTCACTATGGCCAAAGTGACTCTCAAATGATATTTGAATTATTTCAAAATTCGGCTGGATTTAGTGGCAATCGTCAAATATATGATTTAGGAGATTATTGTGCCTTTTATAAAAATGATGGAAGTTGTAATACTGGCTGGTGGTGGCCAATAGGTGAAGGTGAACCCGTAAATGGTATTTATACTCAACCTCCCGCATCTTGGCATACTGTGATTAATAGAGGATTCACGACAAGTGTTACTTTTACTGGAAGAGCTCACTATGGTGTTGATATTCCAGCCAACTATGATGATATAGTGGTTGCAGCAAAAGACGGAACAGTTATTTATACATATAACGGATGTACTGAACTTGCAAACATTAATAGTTCATGTGGTGGTTATGGCGGTAATCAGGTTTATATTGACCATGGTGATGGAACAGTTACCCTTTATTCGCATATGGGAAAAGATACAATAGTTGTAAAAGAAGGGGATACTGTTCGTCAAGGTCAAAAAATTGGTTTAGCAAGTGCTACAGGTTCAGCAACAGGCCCCCATTTGCATTTTGGAGTAAAGGTTAATGACCAATTAGTTGACCCTTTACAATATATTGATGCCACTAATACTCGGCCGGGGGGTGGAGAATGTAGTGGTGGAACTTATAGTAATGATATTCAAGGGGCTTGTCTTGCTTTAAAGGATATGGGCTTATCTAACAATGCCATAATTGGTATATTAATTAATATTGATGCTGAAACCGCAGCGGGCGGAGGAACAAATACTTTAGAATATTGTTATCATACAAATAGTTGTTGTCCTAGTATTCGTTCTGGATATGGTTATTGTGACACAGGATATTTGATTGGCTCATTTGGAGACTCTCATGAAGCTTATACTGAAGGAATAAATTCGGGAAATTATCCAAGATATAACTTTGTTAATGATAAAGCTGGATATGGTTTAATTCAATGGACTGATAGTGGCCGTAAAGCAGGATTGTATGATTATTGGGTAAGTGAAACTGGTGGACCTGGAGGTAATCGAGGAATAGATGACTTAAGCATTCAATTAGGTTATATGATTAAAGAAATTAATAGTGGAAGTTTTACAACTGTTAGAAATTCGATATATAGTTCTACATCTTCTGCCTCAGATATTGGAAATGATTTCTGTAATTACTATGAAAGGCCAGACCAATCTAGAGTGTCATGTTCTACAAGAGTAAGTACTAGACTTTCTAAATTTACATCTTATGTTAATAATAACTGTAACTAATGGAAAGGGGTTAATTATGAATAAAGGTCAAAAAATAATTTTAATATTGATTATTGTATTGTTAGTTTTAACTTCAATAGGGGCAGTTTATTTGAGTTTAATGAATAATCCAAATGATGTAGATTCAACACCAAACAATACTACTTCATCTTTATCAAAAAGTATTGAAAGATTAAGAAATGAAAATGAATTTTATGGGGTTCAAGATGCTATAAATTTATTTGTTATGAATGTGTCTGGGGGAAAAAATGAAACAGTATATAATATGTTAGATGAAGAATATATAATTGAAAATCATCTAAATATTGAAAATGTTTCTAATAATTTAAATGTTTATACATATGTTCCTTCATATATTGCAGAAGAAATTTATTATAATCCCAATAGTAGTACAACTTATTATTTTGTAAAAGGTTATATAATAGAATATCCAGCAGAAGAAGGAAATCCTATATATAAAAATAATATCAATTATTTGTTAATTGTAAGTAGTAACAAACACTTTGTAATTAGACCATTAGAAAGTAATATTGATATTAAAGAATATGCCCAAATATATGAAATAAAAGAAAAAAAATTAAATAATAATAATTTTACATTAGATAATATTAGTGAAAAAAATAAATTAGTCAGTTATATAAATAATTTTCAAGTGTTGTTACTTTTAGACCCCGAAAAAGCATATAATATGTTAGATGAAAAAACAAAAATAAAATTTATGGGTGAATATGAGGATTATGAACATAATAAGGAAACATTTTTGGGATATAGAAGTTTTATTATGGGTAATTTGTTTACAGAGTATGAATATATTGATAAACAAAACAATGTATATTCATTATTAGATGGAAAAATGCACAAGATAGAGATTACAGAAGATGGAGTTATGAATTATAAGATAGGTTTTAATTTTATTAATATTTTTGAATAATTGTTGAAATATTTTTGCTAATATGAAGTATTTATAGTATAATATTTGTGAATTGGAGAGGGTAAAGATGAAGTTTAAAGTAGAGCCAAAAGATTTTTTCTTATTTGTTTTATATTGTATAATTTTATTATATTTATGTGCTTTAGCCGTATCAAATTTATTTAGTTTAATTAATACTGGAACATTTTATGGACTTTTACCATGGAGTGCTTTTTCTGTTACATATTTACCCTTTACATTAGGATTATTTATTGGAGTTTTAATCTTAATTTTTACTAGTGTTTCTGATTATATATTTAATAAAGAAAAAGGTAAAGGTTTAGGTTTAAAAGTTGAAGAAAAAAAGGCTAGTGATGGCTATAGTCGTTGGGCTAAAGAAAAAGAGATTAAAGAATCCAGCAAAGTTGAAAAAGTTAATCCTAAAGATAAAGAATTAAAACATGCAGGAATACCTCTTATAAATAATGGTAAAGAGATGTGGGTAGATGATAGTGATTATCATAATTTAGTAATTGGTTCTACTGGTTCTGGTAAAACGGAAAACTTAGTTTTCCCAATGGTTAATGTTTTAGCTAAAAAGGGCGAAAGTATGATTATTACGGACCCTAAAGGTGAAATTTATAGTAAAACAGCTAAAAACTTAGAAGCAAGAGGTTATAAAATAATTATTTTAAACTTTCGGGAACCAAGTAAAGGTAACGCTTGGAATCCGCTATCTTTACCTTATCAATATTATAAAGAAGGTAACTATGATAAAGCTACGGAATTATTAGATGATGTTGCTTTAAATATTTTATATGACCCAAGTAGTAAAAGTGACCCTTTCTGGGAAAAAGGTTCGGCTGATTATTTCTCTGGGCTGGCTTTAGGTTTATTCCAAGATGCTCCAGAAAAAGAAGTAAATTTAAATAGTATTAACTATATGAGTACAATTGGGGAAGAAAGATATGCTACTAGTAATTTTATTAAAGAATACTTTAATTTAAAAGGAGCCGATTCTAATGCTTATATGTTTGCTAATACGGTAATTAATGCTCCAAGTGATACTAAAGGTGGTTTACTTTCTACATTTAGACAAAAGATAAGATTATTCTCAACTAGAGAAAATTTATCAGAAATGCTTTCTTATAGTGATTTTGATATGCGGGATATTGGTAAAGGAAAAACAGCCGTATTCATGATTATTCATGATGAAAAGAAAACCTATCATACTTTAATGACTATATTTATTAAACAATGTTATGAAACATTAATTGATGTAGCTCAAAAAAATGGCGGAAAACTCCAATATCGAACTAACTTTATCTTAGATGAATTTGCGAATATGCCTCCACTTAAAGATGTCGATAGTATGGTATCAGCGGCTCGTTCAAGAGATATTAGATTTACTTTTATTATTCAAAACTTTGCCCAACTTAATGATGTTTATGGGGAAGAAGTAGCTCAAGTTATTCGAGGTAATTGTAGTAATTTAATTTATTTAATCAGTACGGAGCTTAAAGCTTTAGAAGAAATAAGTAAAATGTGTGGGGAAGTTAAGTCCAAAGATAAAGATAAAACAGCTTCAACTCCGTTAGTTACGGTATCGGATTTACAAAAATTAAAATTAGGTGAAGCTATTATTATTAGACTTAGAATGTATCCATTTAAAACCAAATATACTCCAAACTTTAAAATGGATTGGGGAGAAGATTATCCGACTGCTACTTATCCGACAAGAGAATTTCATAAAATTGAATTATTTGATTTAAAGAAATTTGTTACCGAAGAAAAACGCAAAAGAATGATGAATGGTGAGGGAGGAATGGTTCCTAATCCGATGATGGGTATGGGCTCTATGGGTCCTGGTATCCCTAATGGAATGAATCCTTTTGGAATGCATGAAGCTAGTCCAATGGGGGCTCCTAATCCTTTTGCTAGTCCTTTACAAGGAATGGATATCGATGCCATGATGAAAGATATCGATAGAAAGTTAAAAGAACTTGATGAAGAAGAACAACGGGAAAAAGAAAAAATGAAGAAACAAAATGAAGAATTATTAAAGTCATCTGATGAGGCTATTAAAAAATTAGAAGATTTAGAAATTCCTCAAGAAAAAGAAGCAAAAATTGTTAATCCTTTTATGATGGATAAAAAAATTGAAAGTTTAAATGAACCAGTAGATTTACCAAAGCCTGAAGTTAAAAGGGAACAATTAGATAATAAACCAAAGGTAAATATTGATGTTGATAGTGTTATTATGAATGATAATGTTATTACTGATGATGAATTCTTTGATGATTTCTTTGGAGAAGATGAATAATCTTCTTTTTTAGTTAAATATAATTTTTAGTTTTTTAAAAACTACATAAAATACTATGGTGATATTATGAAATCAATTAAAGAAAGTGATTTTAATCCAAGTATGGGTATTTTAATAGATGTTAAAGACCCTATTAGTTATGGGGAAAAACATAATCCTTATAGTATAAATATTTATTATGATAAATTATTAATGAATCATAAATCCATATTAGATAAAAATAAAAAATATTATATTATGTGTAGTGAAGGTCATAAAAGTAAACAAGCAGTAAGAATTTTATCTTTTTACGGGTATGATGTCACATATGTAATAAATTCGTGAAAATTATCCATAATTATATTATAATGATTATGGGATAGTTATGGGTGAATTTTTAAATAATATTTATAATTTAATTATTGAAGTAGTTAATTCATCGACCATTTATGGTCCTTTATTTGCATGTCTTTTAATTTTTTTAGAGTCAATTTTGCCTGTTCTTCCTTTATTTGTTTTTATTACAGTTATTTTTTTAACATATGGAAATACTTTAGGTTTTTTAGTTTCTTATATTCTTACTTGTTTAGGATGTTTCTTTTCCTTTTTTATGTGTCGTAAGGCTTTAAAGAAAACTTTCCAAAGACGAGTTCGAAAAATAAAAGAATTTGATAAATTTATGAATCATATTGATAAAATGAGTATTCCTAATTTAGTTCTTTTAATTGCGATTCCTTTTACGCCGGCTTTTTTAGTTAATATTGCTTCGGCTTTATCAAAAATGCCTTTTAAAAAATATGCTTTAGCTATCATTTTTGGTAAGATATCACTTGTGGCCTTTTGGGGTTTTATTGGGACTAGTTTAGTGGAAAGTTTAAAAAATCCACGTATTCTTATTGTGATTATAATTATGGTTTCGGTAACTTATTTCTTAAGTAAACTCGTTTCTCAAAAAATGCATATTTAGTCAATTAATTGTCAAAAATAATTAAAAAAGAGTTAAGCGTTTGACTTTGTTTTTTAAGGGTAGTATAGTAAAATTACTAATAGTAGGTGATAACATGGATAATAGTTCTAAAGAAAAGTTTGAAAAACTATATGAAGAGTCTATTGATGATATGCGGAAAATTGTAGGAGATAATTACGATTATACCGAAATAGCTGCTTATATTATGGAAAAAACAAATTATAAAATGGGAACGGAAACAGCTTTGGAGTATGCGCATTTTTTAGTACTATCAAAAAATTATTTAAAAGATGAAATTATTAAAATGCATAAAGCGGATGCCGATATAGCTAAGATTATTTCGGAGTATAATGCGGAAATTGAAAGTTTTGAAAAATTAGGCGATAAAGAAGAAGTGGTAGTTCCTTTGGAAGTCAATCGTCAAAGAATGTCTAAAGATTGGTATAAAAAAGGAATTATAACTGTAGCTTTAGTGGCGGAACTTCTTTCTTTGGGCGGTATTTACCATGCTCGTAATGATTATGAACAAAATAAAGTTACCCAAAGTATTGGAATGATTATTTCTGATGGAAAAAGCAAAGATGATATTATTACCCAAAATAAAGAAAAAGTTTTATTAAGACAAAATGGTGATGTAGTAACAGGATATGATTATTTAGAAGATAAGATTGCTGATGATATTATAAAAATAATAATTGAGCATCCGGAAACTTTGGACGAAGTTTTACATAATACGTATTGTAATATGACTGAAGGAAGATTATATAATATGGATAATGTTATGAAAAATTTATATTATAAAATGACTCAAGATACGGCTTTACAAGATTTGGCTAGTACCTTCTATGGTTGTCCTAGTTTTTTAAATTATATGGTTAGAAGTGGTAGAGTCAATGAATATTATAATAAAGAAGTAGAGGAAGCTATTAATTTATATAATAATACAGACCACCTTAATGACCCAACGGCTTTTGAAAGTTTAGATGAGCATACTAAAAAAGTCTTAAATGATTTTGCTACAGCTTATCGGGAATCCAAAAGTTTAAATTATGAGGAGCTGGCCGCTAGTTTACAACAAATGGCTGTTAGTGAAAGAGGTAGATAATGGATATTGATGTTATAAGATTAGAAAATGGAATGAATTATGGAATTATTGATACTATAACTCATAATGCTCGAAATTATTTAATATTATTAAATACCGAAAACGAAGAAGATTTTTGTGTTAGAAGAGTAGTATTAAAAGATAATAAAGAAGTTGTTGTTAAATTAGATAATCAAAATGAGTTTGAAGAAATAATGAATTTGTTTTATAATAAACATA
>CANQXB010000015.1 GCA_947627805.1 uncultured Bacilli bacterium | reverse complement strand
CCAATCCTATATAATATTTGTTAATAAAACATCTAATAAGTTGTATTTTCCCAAACAAATATAGTCATTTCATCACCATCTGTGTATTTATAATGCGTTACTAACAATCCTTTATCAATATAATCAATGTTTCCACCATCTAAATTGTCTCTTATCTTTAATAAGGGACTATTATTAAAGACTTTTGCTTGGATTGTATCAATGGCAATAATTCCTATTAAAACTCCTAAGACAATTAAAGTAATTTTTAGACCTTTCTTCATAATTCCTCCATTTCTACAAATCACTATTTAACTTGATTATAACATACTTTAAATATTAATTCTATTTATGCTTTTTTCAAATTGCCTTAAAGAACATACATTATTTAATAATTCTTCCAAAAACAATCCACCATTATATAATGATAAAATCTCACCCTTAATTCCTAAATCAGGATATGCTTTATAGTCAATATCATTAGTTACTTTTAATTTATCATATTCTTGTATATTATCTTGATATTTATTGATAAGTGAATCATTAACTAAATATCTCAAAATAGAGTGGGCTTTTTTTAAATCGTTTTTATGAAAGATAAAAAAGACTGGATTATCTATATCATTATCAAATTTCAAAAATAGACAATGGTCTTTATCAGTTTTAGCTGAATGTATTATTAAGTCTTTATCTGTAGTAATATTATAGTTTTCCAATAAAAAATCTTTTAAAGAAAAAGATTCCATATTTAACTTATAATCTAATAATTCTTTATCAACATCAATATTTAGATTAGCAAGAGAGTAGTCATATATATAATTAATTACTTTATTTTTAGTATCTATACTAATATTACCGATTAACAAATCATTCTCTTTATTATTTTTATCTAGTCTTGTTATATCAACCACTATCATTGTTTATATTCCTCCAATTCATATTCCATATTAGAAACAATCTGCATTTTTTCTCTTTCTAATTCATACATTAAATGAGTCATCGCTTGATTAATAAATACTTTATAATTAAGTTCTTGATAAAAATGTTTATTTTTAAATTTAACATATTTTTTGTAAGAATAACCTAATTTATTTAAACATTTATATAATTCGGTAGAAGTAAATTCATTATTAGTTACTACCAAAGAATTAATTACTTTATTTAAATCTAAATTATATTTAGAATTAATTATCCAATTCTTAAATACTTTTTTAGTTTCATAATCATTAAGTCCTGCAAATAGACAAAGTCTATATAAATCTATGGCTATCTTATTTTTAGTATCTTCTTTTAAATAGTCGTTCCTACTTTTAAACTTCATATCTTTTATATGTTTAGATAAGAATTTCTGTTCCCTAGTAATAACATTAAGAGATTGATATTTTTTAAAATTAGAAAGTATTTCATTACCAACTTTAGAATATAATCTTTGTAACTGCTCATTATAATATTTTCTTGCTTTATTATCTTCGGTCATCCCATAAATATTAATTAATTCTTTTTGGTGCTGTTCCAATAATTTTAAATAATTAGCATAATTATATTTTGTTGAATCGTGCATTAAAATGAAATCAATTATTTCGTTTAATTCATTTTTATAAGGTATCATATTTTTAGAATTATATTGTAACCGACCTTTACTTGGTAATTTTTCATAAAGAGAAAGTAATTTGTTATTTAATTCCTTACGAAATTTATCACTAAATAATTTTTGACTTTTAATTTTATTTAAATCATTTAATTCGATAGTTCCTATGATATTAGAAAATGTTTTATCTCTTAACTTATAAAATTCGGTATTATCAATAAGAAAACTTGAAATATTACTTTTCATATTTTGAATAGCAAATTGGGGAATGAATCCTTTACTAGCTGTTTTTTTATTTTCATATATTAAGATATGCATATGAGGATTATCGGTATTCCTATGTAAACAAGCATACCAATTAGTGTTGTCTAATTTTAGTCCCATATCCGTAATTAATGATGGCATAATATTTTTAGTAAGGTCAGCATAATCAGATTTAGTTATAAGTCCATTATTAATTGCAAAATCAGGTGGAAAAGAAATAACTATATTCCAAATGAAACCATTGGAATCAATATCATTATATTTTAAATCTTGTTTAGGATTAGCATCCCCATCTTTATCCCAAACGAATGACTCACATTTTTCAAATAAAAAGGAATCTTTATCAGCAAGAGAAAAATATTCTTTCATTATATTTTTTTCATCTAAACTAGTAGTATCAGCTTTCTCTTTTTTAGAAACATAATCCACCCATTTAGAAATATTTTTACTTGTAGTTAAATTGTTTTTATATCTAGTCCTAATAACAATATTACTACTCATCTACATACTCCTTTTTAGTTTGTGCCATAGTCCTTATATCTTTGAGTACCAATTCTTCGGCAACATCCGTAATAGGATGATTAAGAAAAGATATATTTAAATCATCTTTAGTTTGAGGTACTTTTAAATGTTGCATAAAAATATCTTGTTGTTTTAAAAGCCATCTAGTATTGAATTCAATTCTATTTAGAATGACCACTAAATGCTTTTGAAATTGCTCGTAACTTCTTTTAAAAGCTGTATCAAATAGTTCTAAAAACTGTCCCTGACTATCGTTTAAATTATCAACTTCGATTTTATCTTTAATAGCTTTATAAATATATTCTGATGTATTCATTTTTAATTTTTCAGCAATTAAATTAATTTCTTTTTTCTCATCTTCGCTAACTCTTATAGATATTCTTTCAGTTTTCATTTTTTATCACTTTTTAAATCAGTAACTAAACTTATATTATCAATAACAAATTCTTTTACTTTAGAATCAATAAAATCTTGTTGAGTCATATTAAGTTTATTTAATATCATTTTAAATACTTCGTATAATTTGTTATCAATTCTTCCTTTAATAGTTCCGAAATCATTATTCAAAAAAACACCTCCATTTTAAGTACAAAATAATGTACCAAGTTTTTATTTTTTTTATCTTATTTTTTCTAAATTAAAGTACCAAGTCTTGTATATTTTTTTAGCAGGATAACTACGGCTGACAAACAACTTCCCAGTGGGAAGTTTAGCCTAAATTTAGGACTATTTTTATTATTACAATGGATGACATTTATTTTTAAGTATGACATTTGTATTAACAAACATTTTAAACTTTTTAAATTATTTTTAGTAATAATTATAAAAAGTATGCCATTTGTTATAACAAATGAATGACAAATGTTATAACAAAATAGCTTTAAAAGTACCAAAAAAATTTAATAATTAAGTTTAAGATTAAAACCATCTTTAATTAAATTTGTACCAATTTTATATTTTTTTATCATAAACATTACATATACTTTTTAATTCATCTTTGAAAAGTTCATCTTGAAAAGGGTATGAAAATAAATCACAATCGTAATCTCTTTCTAATATTTCTTTGGCTTTAGCATATGCAAGAGTTCTATCATAAGGCATATGTAAATCATCAATGTAAGTGTCCCCAACTACATCAGCATATTCTCTTTTCAATTTTCTTTTTTCAAATTTATTATAAATATTATAAGCAATTATTTCAGCTGAAATGTTTATATAAAATTTTTCAACACTTAATCTCTTTTTATTAATCAACAATTAATTCCTCCCCATTAATAACTAACATTGGGTCTAATAAATATTTCCTTTCAGACGTTGCCTTTTCTTTTGAAATTAAAAAATGTAAATGTATTCCTGTAGACCTACCAGTGCTACCAATCGTGGCAATAGGTTGCTTTGCTTGAACAACTTCGCCCTCTGTTACTAAAATAGAATTATCTAAAAGATGACCATACATCGTATATATTTTAGTATTGTCGTAGTTATGTTCAATGTAAATATAATTACCAAATCCATTTTCATCGTAACCTATTTTATAAACAACTCCATCAGCACTTGATAAGACAAGAGTATTAGGTGGAGCTCCTAAATCAACACCACTATGGTACTTTAATTCATTTGTGAAAGGGTCTTCTCTATAACCAAAACGAGAATTAATAGTAAATTTTACACTTTCATCAAAGGGAATATTAAATGTAGAAATCACAAAAGATTCACTAGTAGAATAACTGGCATTAAACATAAAAAGCATTAAAATAATTAAAAAAGGAAAGCCAACACTAATTCCCAATTTGCAAGTTTTATTAAATAATTTTATATCATCCATTACTTGCCACTCGCAGTACCAAACAATTCGCTTTCTTCATTTCTTAAGTCAATGTGAATAGGTAAACGAGTGTCATGACTAATAACGAATAAACCATCACCTTTAGATGCTGTAGTTAAAAAATATTTTTCGGATTCGCTTAAGTTCATCATTTTTTGAACTGCATCTATTTCTTTCATACCCTGTGCCATAACCATAATATAAGAACTATTATCAATTATAACTTGTCCATATCTTTCAATTTCCGGAGCAGTAAAGTCTATTAAATTTTGCGATAAAATCCACAAACTTCCATTCCTTTTTCTAATACACTTACTTGCTTTCTTTAGAAAATCTATTCCCTGATGATTATTAGGGTCAATAATTAAGTGAGCTTCATCACATAATAAAATTACTTGTTCATCTTTACTTTTACAAATCTCGTTCCAACACCAAGAAAGTATATTAAAGAATTGGCTTTTTAATATACTAGTATCAGAATCTAGTAAACTATTAATATCTAAAACAATAAAGTCCGAGTTTTCTTTAACATTAATACTAGAATGTCCGTTAAATATTTTGGCATCAGTAGTAACAACTTTTTTTAATAATGAGCATATTTTCTCTAATGATTCAATTACATTATTTGGCTCTTTATTATCTTTAGCTGTTTTTAAATTAGAGAGTAATTTGTTATATAAATCCTCCATAATAGGGTAGTCCTTACTGGTTAATTTAGTAAGGTCAGTATTAAAATCTATGCCTTTATCTTTGTAAACTTCAATTAAAGCATCTTCGATTTTGGTTAATTCATAAGCAGTTAAATCCTGTAAGTAATATTTAATAAATGTTCTAAATGTTTGAAAATGTTTATTCAAATCACTGCTTGTTAAGTTTTTATCATCATCAGAGTCATCAGCTGTTTTTCGAACTTCTAATGGATTAATAATTCCTGATAATCCTGTACCTGCATCAATCCAAACACCATTTAAAGACTCACACATTTCTTTTAATTCTCGTTCCGGATCGATGGCAATTATTTTTGTTCCTCTTGCCCAATTACCTCTAATAATTTTCTTGATTAATGTAGATTTACCACATCCACTTTTACCAATTACAACTGCATTTGAATTATTCCTTTTATTAGTTCTTTTCCATAAATCAAAGAATACAAGACTATTTAAACTATTATGACCTAAAATAAGAGAGTCGCCACCATCTTGTAAATTTTGAAAAACAAAAGGAAATGTTGATGCTAATGTAAGCATAGGCATATATATTCCGTATTGCTTTTCTAAATCAGTATATAGGGTAGGTAAGCACATTTTTAATCCTCTTTCTTGTTCAAATAAAAGATTAGTGCCATATAACCCACAACCGGTTAAAGTATCTTTTAAATCTTTACAATTTCGTTCCAAACTTTCTTTAGAATCACCATAAACTAAAAAGCACACTGTCAGTTTAGCAAACCTTTCGTGTTCTCTATCAATTCGATTAACTAAATCCGTATAATCATCTAATTTATTATTTAGAATAATTTGGTCATTATAATCAGATACATTTATCATTTTAGATTTTGTTTCGGAAATGCTTTTTTTAAGAGTTCGAGATACTTCGGCAGTATCAATAGGACTTATGGTCATAACCATCCTAGTATTATTTACATTAGAAACAGCTCCAAGCCAACCGGCTTGAACATAAGATGAATAAGTAACAAGTGTTACTACACTCATATAAGCATCGCCCATAATTAGGTCTCTTTCGTTAAATTTTAAACCTCTTGGAGCGATTTTTTCTTTAAATGTTCTAGTTATACCAGTAGCATCATTTTTAAAAGTTTCGAGAGTATTTAAAGGATTAAGAATTATATAAATTAAATCTCGCCATTCTTCACTTGTAATAATAGAACTAGTAAGCCCAATTGATGAGAAATCAACTATTAAATCATTTATTTTTTGTTTTAATATTTGCTCATTTTCTTGGCTTTCTTCTAGTATTAAATAAAACTCTCTATTAACAACTTGTTTTTGAGAAACTAAAGAATTTACATAATCTAAATCCTCTTCTAAAATTTTTTCTTTATTTTTATTGCTTTCTTGTTTTATTTTAGTATTTAATATATTTATATTATCATCTAAAATAACTGGTTTATCAATACTTAAAATTTTAAAAGGGTAATCAATAGAATTTAAAACTTTTTTAAGTTCTAAAACTTTTAACTCTTGCTCTTGGTCAAATAATAAAAATATATTAATTGAGCCAATTTTAATTCCTCCCACAATCCGATTATTATCTAAATATAGATAATTATTCCAAACATCTTGAAAGGGAAGAAAATTTAACATTGTTTTTTGTTCATGTTTAATAGATTTTGTGATTATTTAACCTCCAAACTATGCATAAATTTTTCAATTAATTTACTAGCCTCTTTATTGTTTGAATCAACATTATTTAAATCATAACAAGATAAAGTAAAGGCTATTAATTGTCTTACATATTCTGATAAAGTAAGTTTATTTTTAAAAGCAATACTTCTTAATTTATCCTTTGATTTTTTATCTATATTAACTTTAATGATGGTATCATATAGTTTTAAACGATTACTTGTCATTAATACCTCGACTTTCCTTATAATTGTTTACTCCAAACTTATCATATTCTTTTAATATTCCCATATTAACAATAGCCACTGGAACTTCAATATTATTGAATGGTGCAAATCCTGTTATTTCTTTTATTATTTTGGTCTTTTTTAATATATTAATTAATCCATTATTTACAACATAAGGGTCTAAAAAAACTTTCCCATCATCAAGATAAGCTGTATTAATATTTATGGTGATATCATGGCTTTCACTTTTATTAATATATTTTAATCGTAGCCTACCATTATGATAATGAGAAACCTTAATGTTATAAATTTTACTATTAAATTTTATTTTTTTCCTAATATTAAAACCTCCCTATATTTTTATCTCTTGTATGTGATTATATTTTTCTTTATTAGTAATAAGTTCAATCATTTTGTCTTTATCTTTATATAATTTTGATAACTCATAACAAACATCTTCAGCCTGTTTTAATGTTTCGCAATAAGCACAAAATATACTATTTTTAGAATCGTATTTTATTATAGATTTTAAGTCATTAAAATTAGAATTTATATAATCTTTAAAAACTCTTTCATAGTCATGACCATTGCCAAGAATCGATTTTTTTGATTTTTTTATATAATCATCTTGGTCTAAACATATGGCATAACCATTTTCACAGGCAAATATTTCAAATGGTTTAAATGATTTGTTGTACCAATTATTAAATTTTTGAAACTCTTCCTCTTTAAAAATGATATCATTTAAAAGTATTATTTTATATTTTTTCTTAAGTTCAAGACCTTTTTCCACAAATTCACAAAATGGTAAATCTAATATTGAGTTCATTTCTTCATAATATTTGTCCACTACTTCTTTAGGACATTTTTCCTCTAAATAATTACTAATTGCATCAAATTTTCTATAACCCATACTACTTCTTACACTTTCATATTCTTGTAAAACACTCATTTTTAAAACCTCCCATCTAAATAAAAGATACAAAAGTTACTAACCTTTGTATCCTTTCCATTATTTTTTTTCGTATGATATTTCTCTAATTAAAATATCGGTAATTGTATCTTCTTTTGGATAGCCTCTATCTAGTTCATCTGCAACTTGTCTTATTAATTTTTCTAAAGTATGTCTTACATTCTTTGGAAGTTGATTAAAATAAGAACCATAAAGGTCGTGTAGAATTTCATCTAAAACTAGCATAGCTGTACTAACTTCAAAAGTTTTTCTTTTTAGCATTTAATATCACCTCCTTTTGTGTGATATTAAATCTTAATCAAGTGATATTCCACTTAATTTTAAATTCGTTAAATTGCAATAATAAAAAAGATTACCAATTTCTTGATAATCTTAATTCAAAAAAAGTGGTGTATTTTTATAAAACCGATGTACTATTAAACGATAGCATATTTTTTTAATTATTTCTATTTAAAACAATATATTATTTATATTTATACATTTTTTGACGTTTTTGGTATATAACAAATTTCTTTAAAAACATAAAAGTATTACCACCATTAGGTAGTGGAAATAGTAATAAGAAAGTTAATATTGGAAAGAATGTGAAAAGAAAAATTTTTAAATAAAAGTTACTTGTGAATAGTTGTAATAAATAACCTATACCACACATTAATGCCATTACTAATAATTCAACAAATCCAAATCCTTTAAATATTTCATTTTTTGTTTTTATATTTTTAGGAATAAGATATATCATGTCCATTTCCTAACATTATTTTTCATTTTATTTTGATTAATATAAAGATTCCTCATTGGATTTATTGATGATGAATTTCTGAATCTATTTCCATTACTTTGAGATGGATTATTATTAGAATTAAAGAAATTGTTATTTTTTTGAGATGCTGAATAATTATTATGTTTTTTAAAATCCATATTAGCTGAGTCCGGCATCTCTGGACTAGATTCCCTAAATTTATTTGCCATATTTACAAACCCTCTTCCTAATTTAGTGCCACCACTAACAATAGCTGAGCCTATCGAAACAGCTTTATCTTTGGCATAACTTAAACCTCTTCCAGTTGAAGATGCCATTGCTATAATTGATTGAATACCACCAAGTCCTTCCGAAACTCCGGATTGTTGATTTAAAAGAGTTTTAATAATTGTCGGTGTAGTAATAATGAATATTAAAGCTCCTAATATAAGAAAGATACTTGCTCCAATACCAGTGTCATTTGATGCATCAGCACATAGGTTTAATAATAGTCCGATACATACAAACTGCACAACGGTTACTAGAAAAGCACCCATTGTTGATTTGCACCAAACATTAAATGCTCCTGCTTGGCTAGTAGTTAATGAAGTACAACAAAAAGGTCCGATAACTTTATAGAGGGCTATTTCCATTACTCGAGATGCAATCTGAATACCGACATAAAATAATAAAAAAACCATAATAATTGAAATAACAAATAACATAAAAAAGTTGAGAGAGTAGACATATACATCACCTAAACCAACAAAACCCCCTGTGGTTTCGTTAATATCTATGGTTTTATAATTAGAAACAAGTTCTTCTATCTTATCTTCTTCCATTTCATTATCATATACCATTGCTCTAATGATGGAAGATGAAAGAGAAGTATCCGAATTAGTATCGGTCATACTCGACACTTCTAAAACAGCATCATTTAATGCAGTTGAAACATTTTGTCCAAATTGAAATAGGGGTGTTATTAAAAACATCATAACTATAGCAATTAAAACTCCTCGATATACTACAAACGGACTACTTCTTTCATCATTTTTTATTATATAATTCATAACTAGTTCTATAATGGTTTTTAAAACTAACCAACTACAGGCTACAATTAAAGCTCCACCAAATATTTTATTAACATACTCATTATCAAAAAATCGATATCGCCATACTTTGTCAATTGTATTAAAGATATTATTTAATGCCCATAGAACACCTTTAGACATATTCCAAAAAATAGACCTAAAAATGTCATTTATAAAACTTTGTTTAACTGGTTGAATATCTAAAAGAAAAATTTAAAGCACCTCCTAAAAAATCTCTTGATTGATTAAATTACTGACAATTACTATTTGCTTAGTTCTATCTGTTTGACTACAAGTGGTTAATACTAACATCTTATTATTAGACCTAATAACTTCAATATCACCATCTTTTAATACATCATATTTAGAAACAATTTCATAAGTGTACTTGATACCTTTATAATAAACATAAATTAAATCATTAGTATTTAGTTTATATAAATATTTAAAATAAGACCTTTTTCCATTTCCTGAATGACCGGCAATAGCCAGTAAACTTTTATCTTCATCAGGCATTGTTGAATTTTTCAATACTTCAATATTTTTATTAACATTGTTATTTTTATCACCGAGAGAAAGAAAACCTCTTTTTAAATTAATTTTTGGAATTTCTAAAATACCAATATAATTAATTTCATTAGAAGTAGTGTTATTATTTTTAATAACTTCTTCATCTTTATGAGCATAAGTAGTAAAAAATTCATTTACTAAATTTTCATTATTTTTATTTGAAATATAAATATTTGCATAATAAATTAGAATCCCAAATATAGATAAAAGAATTAAAAGAGAGCCAATTTTAAAAAATCGACTCTTATTTTTTTCTTTTTTCATCATATATCAAAAACCCAATACCTGCGAATATACAAACTAAAGCAATTATATCAATTATTGTTGATTCATTGGCTGAAGTTTTAGGAACAGGTATTTTTTCATTAGTCATGTCACTTTTTACTACAATTCCATCCTCTAAAATTTCAAAGAACATTTTCTCGGGATTTAAAATGTAGCCATCCGGTGCTTGTTTTTCTAAAATATAGTATTTTCCATATTTTAAATTCTCAATAATAACTTTGCCATTTTCATCAGTTAAACCACTAAAAATTAGCTCATCTTTATCAGTGTAAACTTCAATCAATGTATTAGGAAGTGGATTACCGGTTGAGATGTCCGTTTTTGTGAATTCCAAAGTACCAGTAATTAGTTTGTTTTCCATATTGGCTTTAACAATCTCACCATTTCTTCTTATGCTAAAATACATTTTTTCAGGATTTAAGACATAGCCCTCAGGGGCTTCTTTTTCTAAAATATAGTATCTTCCATATCTTAGTCTTTTAATAAAAATTTTGCCATTTTCATCAGTTCTTCCTCTAAAAATTAATTTATCATTAATTGTATAAATTTCAATTAAAGTATTAGGAAGTGGCTCACCAGTTGAGATGTCGGTTTTAGTAAATTCTAATTTTCCAGTAATAGGAACATCTTTCATTTCTGATTTAACAATTTCGCCATCTTCTTTTATCTCAAAGTACATTTTATCTTTATTAACATGATATCCTCTAGGAGCTTCCTTTTCCAAGAAATAATACTTACCTGTTTTTAAGTTCTCGATAATAATTTTTCCGTATTTATCAGTTCGACCACTAAAGATTAATTCATTATCAATAGTATAAACTTCAATTAAAGTATTAGGTAAAGGCTTACCTGTCGAAATATCAACTTTTGTTATTTCAATCTTACCTTTTTTTAGATAATTTTTTAAAGTGATTTCTTGTTCAATGATTGGGGTATATTGGTCTCGATATTCTAAATTGAACTCATATTCTTTAGTATCTAAAACATAACCATCAATAGTTTCAATTTCTTTTAAAATATACTTGCCAAGTTTTAAATCCAAAAATTCAGCATAGCCATCTTTATTTGTTATAGCTGTAGCAATCAATTTGCCTTTTTCATCATATAAACCAAATTTAATGCCTTTTAAAGCAATTTCTTCATAAGTGAAATTGCCATCTTCAATAACAAATTCTTCGCCTGTTTTATGAATAACTATTTTGCCACGAACTTCTTGATTTTCAAATTCAACTTCTAATATTACTCCTAAATCATCATCAAAAGTGAATTCAGCATCTTTTTTAACTTCAAATTTTAATGGCTCTCTATTCCACAAGTATCCATCAATGACTTGGTCAATTTCTTCTAATTGATAATGACCAACTTCTAATCCGTATGGCGTATATAAAATGCCTTCTTCATTTGTTTGAAATACACATAATTTTTCATTAGTAGGGTAACTAACCATTTGACAAACATAATCGCCAGTATCTAAATTTTTTATCTTAAATTTTATACCGGCAATAGGCAATTCTTCTTTCGTAACGGAATCTATTTTTGTAACTTTAATTCGTGCCTTTATTGGTCCGTTATTGATTACTTTATCAACATCTTTATTTTTAATATCAATTTCAAAACATCTTGCATCTTCTGAATCAAGAGCTCCTTTAGTTTGACAAACACTATATCTTCCATAAGGTAAAGTTATTTTTGCTCGACCTTTATCATCAGTAGTAATAGTGCCTACCTTTTTACTTTTACTAATTAAAATTATATCAAATACCGCATTTGGCTCGGTTTCTATTTCACCAGTTGTGCCATCACTTTTGACTTTAAATAAATGAAAATCAAATTTATAAACTTCTTCTTTAGAAGTTACAGAAACAACTTGGTCGTGTTCTTCAATAGTTACATTATAAGTTTTGGTGTCTATTTTATAACCGACATTTGGTGTTTTTTCTCTTACGGTGTAATTTCCAACTTCAAGAGCTCTAGATTTGGCTTTACAATTACTACCAATTGTTAAAGTATCAACTTCTTCCCCGTCTTCATTATAAATGCCATAAATAGCTCCGACTAATTTAGCATCACCCTGTGCCTCACAACTATTATTTTCAGAGTCAACTTTGGTAATCTCGATATAACCCTCACTTGCTTCACCAGAAACTCTTGCATAAATGGGGTCTACATTACCATTTGTTATTAGGTTTTGAGAATCGGCTAGAGTTAAAAATAAAACACTATGGTCATAAGAGCCTCGACCATTTTTAACTAATGTAACACTTACTTCGCCACCATTTTCAGTAGTTATTGATAGTTTATTTCCATTAATTTGGGCTGTACAATTGTTACAACTATCAACCGAGAATTGACTTAAAACATTGTTGGTATCTTCCAATTCTTGCGTTTCGCCTTTCTTTAGTTTTATAGATGTTCCATTAAAACTAGGAGTTACTGAATGATTATCTACAAGTGCTTGGATTTCGTTCATAGCATTTGTAACAGTAGCAGGATCGTTGACTTTAGAACAGCCATCAGTACATAATGTATTAGTAAATACTGTTGGCTCAATAGTTCTATAAATAAGCATTTGAGTTGCGACAATATAAATGCTATCAGTATGAGTTCCATAACCATATCCATAATGAGCATATAATTGCATTTTTCTTAATTGCTCTAGTGTTAATTGATTAGTTGGTTTTTCTTGAGAATTATTTACTAAATCTAAAATGCTTGTATCATCATAATTATAAACATTATAAGTTTTAGAACGATTCATTACTTCGCCCGGAGCAATACAATATGCTTGAGCTCCCACACTTACTCCACTTGATATTTTAGTATTAAGAATTTGCCCATATCTATTAAAATGACTTGAACTTTCCATATGGGCATGATAGTAATCGCCGACGTTTTTAGATGTTACTTTAGCTGTATCGGCTTTAACTATATTTACATCTAATAGTAATAATAATAAAAAAATTATGATAAAAATAAAATTTTTTCCTTTCATTATAAACACCTCCATTTTGTCATAAAAAAAATAAGTTTTCACTTATTTTTAAAATTATTGTTACTTATTAATTTTTTCCGGTACAAGCATATCCAAGACTTTTTAAATATTGGATAGCACTTATACCATTTCCATTTTCAAATGAAACACTATTTGGAAGATAAATCATGTCATTATCTTCACAAAGTTTTTTGGGAACATAAAAACTAATTGAATAAATCTTTGCCTCACAAGTATCGTCAGAATATTCACTAGGAGCCGGTGAAATGAAGAATCCATATAAATAATTCCTAGCAATTCTATCGCCGTCATTATAAGCCTCTTCATAACTATTGTAAAATCTTAATGTATCATAAGTTTTAGATAAGTTGTTTAGCCATTTTACATATCCCTCATCATTGTTATTGCAAGTATGCTTTTCTTTAACTTCATTATTAGATGGTTGCTTATTATCCGAAACATTATTATCATTTTGTTTATTATTGGTAGCTGTATCTTTGCTGTTTGAAGTTTGCTTTTTATCTTCTTTTGAAGTTTTATCTTGATTGTCATTAGAAATAGGCTCTTCAACTTCAGGACTA
>CANQXB010000014.1 GCA_947627805.1 uncultured Bacilli bacterium | reverse complement strand
ACATGGAGCTGAAGATGTGGGAACAAGTTATGGGAAAATTTATGAAAAAGATATTAATTTAGCTATTAGTAAATATTTAGAAAAAGAACTTATAAAATTAGGAGCCGAAGTAACTTTAACAAGAGATGGTGATTATGACTTATCAACACCGAATGCAAGTTACAGAAAAAGAAGTGATTTTGATAATCGGATTAAAATGATTAATGATAGTGGTGCTAATTTATATTTAAGTATTCATATAAATTATTTAAGTGATGCTAGTTATAAAGGCGCTCAAGTATTTTATAACCAAGAAAACAAAGAATTAGCTAGTATTATTCAAAACCATTTAAATAAAGATTTAAATAGTAATAGAGAAGTTAAAAAGATACCTAATGATACTTATATGTATAATAAATTAAAAATAAATGGTGTTTTAATTGAATGTGGTTTTTTATCTAATCCTTATGAAAGAAATTTACTTATGAACAGTGATTATCAAGAAAAAGTTGCTAAAGTTATTAGTGAAGGAGTAGTAGATTATTTCTAAACTTAATTTTATAACTTTACATTTATGAACATATTGTTGGCATCAGCAATATGTTCAATTTTGTAAATATGTTTACTATTATTTTCAAATAGAGATTATAAAATCAAAACATAAACAATTAAAATAAATTTTCCGGAATACGAAAATTTGTATTGACAGTCATTAGTTCGCGATGTATACTTTTTATTATCTAGGGAGGTTGAGGAAAATGAATGAAATTGAAATTTATAATGAAACTATATTTGAAAATATCAAACATATTGATAAATATGAAGTTGAATATTGGTATGCTAGGGAATTGCAAAAAGCATTGGATTATAAAGAATGGAGAAAGTTTGAAGGCGTAATAAAAAAATCTATGGAAGCTTGTTTTAACAGTAATAATGAAATTTTAGACCATTTTGTCGAAGTAGCCAAAATGGTTGATATAGGTTCTAATGCCAAAAGAAAACAATTAGATTATAAACTTACTCGTTATGCTTGTTATTTAATTGTTCAAAATGCTAATCCAAAAAAAGCAGTAGTAGCTTTAGGACAAACTTATTTTGCTGTTCAAACAAGAAAGCAAGAGTTGGGTGAAAAAGAATATTATTTACTAACAGAGGATGAAAAAAGATTTTATCAAAGAAATTTAACTAAAAAAGGAAATTATTCTTTAAATAAAGCGGCTAGAGATGCTGGTGTTAAAAATTTTGATAAATTCCACAATTCTGGTTACAAAGGTTTATATAATGGCGAAACTGCTGATGATATAGCCAAAAGAAAAGGATTAAGATATCGTGAAGATATTTTAGATAATATGGGAAGTGAAGAATTAGCAGCCAACTTATTTCGTATAACTCAGACAGAGTCAAAGTTAAAGAAAGATAATATTAAAACTGAAAATGCTGCTAATAGAACTCATTATATTATTGGAAAAAATATTAGAGAAGTTATTGCAAAAAATGATGGAACTATGCCTGAAGAATTGCCAACACCAGAAAAAAGTTTAAAAGAATTAGAAAAAGAAATAAGAAATAATAAAATACTAATAACTAAGTAATTAAAGATAAAATTCACTTAAATTTCACCAAAATAATATGAAAAATACAACAAAAATAGATATATTTAATTTGTTTCTTATGTTATAATTTAATAGGTGAATAATATGGGGTCTAAGACATTTAAAAATTTAGATGAACAAATTGAAATATTACAACATAAGGGACTTGTCATTGATGATATCGAAAGTGCCAAAGAAATACTTCTAAGAGAAAATTACTTCTTTTTAAGTGGCTATAGACACTTATTTTTAAGAAAAGATGGAAGTAGAAAATTTATTCAAGGAACTAATTTCCGAGAACTTTATGGGCTATTTAATTTTGATAGACAATTAAGAAATATTTTATTTAAAAATATTTTGATTGTTGAAAACAACTTAAAGAGTATCCTCTCTTATGTTATGAGTAAGAATCATGGTTTTAAAGAGCAAAACTATTTAAATGCCGATAATTTTGTTCAAGACTATACAAAATCAAGACAAATTAATGATTTAATTAGAAAAATGAAAAGGCAAATTAATGTAAATGGTAAACAACATGCTGCAACTAACCACTACATTATAAATTATGGGTATATTCCTTTATGGATTGTTGTTAAAGTTTTATCTTTTGGAATAGTGGGAGAATTATATTCGGTATTACAAAAGGATGACCAAGAGGAAATTGCCAGTATTTATGGAGTGCAAGTTCATAATTTAATTGATTATTTGCCAATTCTAGCTAATTATCGTAATTTATGTGCTCATGAAGATATTTGTTATAATAATAAAACTCATAAGAAAATTAATCCTACTAAATATCATGATTTTTTAAATATTGAAAAAGATGAAGAAAATGAATATATTTATGGAGTAAATGATTTATTTGCGATTATAATAATATTGAAGCAAATATTAAAAAATGATGATTTTATTATGATGATGAATGAAATTAGTTATGAATTAGATATTTTAGATGGTAAGTTAGAAAGCATTATGATTACAGATGTTTTAGACGTCATGGGATTTCCAACAAATTATAAAGAGATTGTGAGGGTAAAATAATATGAAACAAAAAGCAGAACAAAGAACAAGAATAATAGTTTATACGATTTTTGGAGTGGTTTTAGGAGTCTTTTTGGCTTATGGTATAATTTATAAATTTCCAGCTATTTTCCAAGAAACGGTCACTAAGATTGAAAAAGATGTTAAGATAACTGATGAAGGCATAGCTGATGCTGTTGATAAAGTATATAATTCCGTAGTTATTGTATCTAATTATGAAAATGATACTTTAGCTTCTTTTGGAAGTGGATTTGTTTATAAAAATGAAGATAAAAAATCCTATATTATAACCAATTATCATGTTATAGCTGATGGTGATAAATTTATTATAACTTATGAAGATGGGGATGAAGTAGAAGCTAAAGTTATTGGTAGTGATAAATATGCTGATATTGCGGTATTAGAACTTCCGGAAAAAGAAAATGTTGAAGGGGTAACAATTGGTAAAACGGAAACTTTAAGAGTTGGTGATACCACTTTTACAGTAGGAGCTCCTTTAGATAATGTTTATTCTTGGACTGTAACAAGGGGAATAATTTCTGGTAAGGAAAGATTAGTTGAAGTTTCTTTAACTAATTCTAATACTAGTGATTATGTTATTAATGTTTTACAAACTGATGCAGCCGTTAATAGTGGTAATTCTGGTGGACCTCTTTGTAATAGCAACGGAGAAGTTATTGGCGTAATATCTGCCAAAATAAAATCAACCGGAGTTGAAGGAATGGGCTTTGCTATTCCAATTGAAGGTGTAGTGGAAAAAGCTGAACAAATGATAAATGGGGAAGATAGTAGTTACCCACATTTAGGAATTGAAATGTATGATGTTCAAACAGCTTTAAGAAATCCTTTATATAGTCCATATATTCCAGAAGATGTAACAAGTGGAGTTATCATTAGTAAAATAACTGCCGGTACATCTGCTGCTCAAGCTAAACTTCAAGTAGGAGATATAATTACAAAAATAAATGATGCTAAAATAAGTAATTCAGCTTATTTAAGATATGAATTATATAAATATAAATTTGGTGATACAATTAAAATTACTTTCATCAGAAGTGGTAAAGAAAATACAGTGTCTATTAAATTAACAACGAAAGCTGAGAATTAAGATATGAATAGTGTGAGCGATGTTAAAATATCTAGAAGAATATGTGCTTATCTTCTAGATATTATCTTTATATTTCTTATAGCTTCTTTAATAACCAGTATTAGATTTATTAATCCAACTTATGAAAAATATAATGAAACATATGAAAAATATAGTGAAGTCTTAAATGACTATACTGATAAAAAAATAAGTGAAGAAGAATTTGTTGAACAAAACAGAACGAATTTTTACTATTTATCAAAATATAGTGTCAGCTATAATATTGCTGTTATAGTGGTTGTTATAGCTTACTTCGTTTTATTTCAAAAATTTAATGGTGGTCAAACTATTGGTAAACAAATAATGAAAATAAAAGTTGTTAATTTAGAAGAAAAAGATGCTAGTTTACTTTCTTATTTAGGAAGAACAATATTTAGTTTTTATATTTATGCTGGTAGTATAATTCCAATGGTATTAAATACTATTTTAGTCTTTATTCTAAATAGTAAATATTATATGAATGTTAGTTATATTATTAGTTATTCTTATTTAGCATTTGCTATTATTAGTTTAGTTATGATGTGTAATAGAAAAGATAAAAGAGGACTTCATGAACTAATTAGTAAAACTAAAGTAATTAATGCATAAAAAAATAGTTACTAGATTATCTAGTAGCTATTTTTATTAGTTTAGCATGAACAACTAATTTTTTGTTGCTGCCATGACAAGTTGAAAGAGTTAATATTTTATCTTGAGCTGTTACATTGGTATTAAAATCAGTATAACTACGTTTTTTAATTTTATCTAAGAAGGCTTGATATTCACTATCTGATTGGAAATTAGTTTGAATATAATCATTGGTAGTTACGATAGTATAAATACTAAATATTTGCCATAAAGTATTATATTTTTCATTAGACATTTTAATAACTCTATTACTTTCGGTATTAAACCAATCTTTATTTAAAGTGTTTTTTAAACTTCCAAACATTGTTCTATCTTTCATATTGTGGGCATAAATAATATTATTGCGGCCAAATTCGGTTGGGTCATTTCTAAAGTCCATAAATAACCAACCAGCTCTATTATTGGCTTTATTGAAATCATGCGTTAAATAGAAATCATTATCAGAAGTTTTAACATATGGGTAATTAATATTAGTTCCATCTAGAGTAACCCATCCAGCAACATCACTATTTTGAGATTTTAATTCGGTAAAATCAACATTGATTAAATCCATTTTAATGAAATTCCAATAAGGAGTATCGGGAGCATCTTCACTACCAGTAACTTCTCCTTTAGTAGGGTCCACTTTAATTTTAGCTTGGGTTTGCGTATTCGTGATTTGCGTTTTAGTTTTAGCGGAATCAATAAAATAAGTAACTATTTCATAACCGGAAAAAATTAAAACTGGAATCGCAATTACTAATATTAAAATTATTATCGTTTTCTTTTTTAACTTGATTGTTTTTTTACCTTGAGGTTTACTTTCAACTTTTGGCGCTTTTTCTTTCATAAATTTACATCACCTTTTAATATTATACACTAAAACCACGAAAAAGCATATAGATTATTTGTATTATTTCGAATATTTTGGTAAAATAATAACGTAATTGTGGTGATTTAAATGCAAAAAATCTATAATATAATGGAAAATAAACTTAAAAATTCTTTAAAGAAAATAGGTTATGATACTAATAATGTTCTTGTAAGTCCTTCTAATCGACCTGATTTAGGTGAATTTCAATATAATGGCTTAATGACTCTGGCAAAAGAATATCACCAAAATCCTCGAGATATTGCCGAAAAATTATTAAGGGTTTTAGAAGAAGATAATTTTTTTAAAAATGTTAATATGGCTGGTCCGGGATTTATTAATTTAAGTATTAGTGATGCCTCTTTAATTGAACTTATCAATGATGATGATTATAGTTACCCTAAAAATGATAAGTTAATCTTTTTAGATTATGGCGGGGCCAATGTGGCTAAAGCTCTTCATGTTGGTCATTTAAGAAGTGCTAATATTGGGGAAGCTTTAAAAAGATTATGTGAGTTTTTAGGCTATAAAACCATCTCTGATACGCATTTAGGAGATTGGGGCCGTCCTTTGGGTTTAGTTTTATATGAATTAAGCAGAAGACATCCAGATTGGAAATTTTTTGATAAAGACTATCAAGGGGAATATGAAGATGTGACAATAACCAATGAATTATTAAAAGAAATATACCCTTATGCCTCAAATAAAGCTAAAGAAGATGAAGAATATTTAAAGTGTGCCCAAGAATTTACTAAAAGACTTCAAGAAAAAGAAAGAGGATTATATAAATTATGGCAAATTATTATGGATGTCTCTAAAAAAGACATTAAAAAGAATTATGATAGACTAAATACAAAGTTTGATTTATATAAGGGAGAAAGTAATGCTCATGATTATGTTCCAGAAATGTTAGAATATTTAGATAAACAAAATATTGTTATAGAAAGTGAAGGAGCCAAAGTTATTCCGGTTTCTGAACCTTCTGATAAATTAGAAATACCACCAATGTTACTTATTAAAAGTGATGGAGGAATTCTTTATAGTACAACGGAATTAGCAACCATTTATGAAAGAGTAAAAAGTGCTAATCCTGATGAAATATGGTATGTTGTGGATAAAAGACAAGAACTTCATTTTACTCAAGTCTTTAGAGCGGCCTATAAAAGTGGAATTGTTAAAGATGATACGAAGTTAGAATTTATTGGCTTTGGAACGATGAATGGCAAAGATGGTAAACCATTTAAAACAAGAGATGGTGGGGTTATGGATTTAACAACCTTACTAGATCAAGTTAAAGAAGAAGCTTTAAAAAGATTAAATGAAAATATTTTAGAAAATCGAGAAGAAATTGCGGAAGATATTGCCATAGCTACTATAAAATATGCCGATATGTTACCTAATACGGAAACTGATTATAATTTTGATTTAGAAAAATTTTGCTCTTTAGATGGTAAAACAGGGCCTTATATTTTATATAGTACTATTAGAATGAAATCTATTTTAAGAAAAGCTCAAGAACAAAATCTTAAATATGCCAAGTTTAAAGTTTTAGAAGGTAATTTTACTAGAGATTTAATTTTAACTTTAAGTAATTTCGATAATGTTTTAAATAATGCTTTTAATAATAAATCATTAAGTGATATAACGGATTATCTTTATCAAATAGCGACAACTTTTAATCGTTTTTATACGGAAAATATTATTCTTACGGAAAAAGATGAAGATAAAAGAAGTTCATGGTTATATTTAACAAGTATAGTTTATAAAGTTAATTGTCTATTATTAGATATTTTAGCTATAAATGTTCCTGAAAGAATGTAAAAAAGGCAACTTATTCGTTGTCTTTTAAAATATCTTTTTTATCAAATGTTTTAGAAAGAGTACCATTATATAATAAATTTTCATAACTCTTATTATTAATAATTAAATCAAATTCGCCAATATATTCATATAGTTTAGGATTAAAACCAATTTTAAATCTATTTAAGCCATAATAAGGATTGTTAGTATTTTCAAAATTACCTACAATACCATTTAAATCTAGATATTTCATATTACCTTTATAGTATTTAATTAAATGATAATGTAAAAAATAATTAGGAGCAAATCTTTTATATTTTTTATCATAGGCACTAAAGATAATACTAGCCATATTATTATGTCTTATTACTAAGGCTCCGGCAATGTATTCTTTTCGATTGTCAGTTATTCCTTTCGTAGCTTCCATAATATCATTTTTATATGTTAGCATAATTTTATCACTGTTCATTTTAGCATTGATAACTTTTTCATAACTTTTATTAGCTAGTTTATTATTTAAGTGGGTATTTTTATTAACTTCTTCATTATAAACATATTGACTATTTTGTAAGAAATCTTCATAATTAATTGATACTAAAAATAAATCAATAGCATCATCTTTTTCAAAAACTGTATAATAATCTTGATAATAATATTCACTATTATCTTTTTTATTTTTCATTAAATTATAAAATTCATTTATTTTATCTTTATTTACTTTTTCAAAAGTTAATCCTTTTCTTAATCCTTTTTTTATTTTGTTTTTAGTATTTTTAGCATAATTAGTTGGTTCTACATCATTTAAATTAATAATGGCATTAAATCTAGGAAGTTGAGCTTCAAAATATAAGTTGTCCGCTAATTTTTTGTAACCATTAGTAGTTAAAGTATTAATAATATTTTTATTAGCATTATAAGTTATTTCATATGTTTTATTATCTATTTCGCCAATTATTAAGTTAGGATTTACTTTAATAAAAATGACATTTTTATCAGCATAATATTTTTTTAATTCTTCGGTAAATATAGTTACTAATTCGGGATTATCATAATCGATTAAGAAACCTCTTGGAGCATAACCATAAAAACTTTTCATTCCAATAGGTTTTAATAAAATAAGAGATGCTGCAACTATTTCGTTATCTTGATTAATTAATCCGACTATATCATAATCATAACCAGTTTCGGCCATTAACATTGCATAATTAATGGTTTGATAAAAATTGGATAATGGATGTCTATTTCCAAAATTAGTAAATTCTAAGGCGCCGATTGACTCAATATGCATAATTCATCACCACTTGCCCATATTTTAACATAATTTTCTTGAATTAGAAAGTAAATCCTAGTATAATTTTAAATAGGTGATAAGTTATGGTAGAAAAATTTTTAGGAGAAGTAAAAGGAATATTTAATACTATTACTTTGATTGAGTTAGGAACCAGTGTGGTTGCCGTATTATTAGGTTTAATTTTATTTACTAATGAAACAATGAGTCATGTTGTGGTAGCAGTTATAGCTTGTTTACTTATATTAGTAATTGGTATGACCTCTATATTTGCTTATTTTCGAAGAGAAAATATCGATTTATATAATTTTAATTTAATTTTTGGCATTATTGAGATAATTCTAGCTATTTTAGAAGTTGTTTTATATAAATTTTTACCTGTTGTTTTAGGAATTAGTTTACTAGTTATTGGAGTTCAAAAAATAACTTATGCATTAATTTTAAAGAAATTCCATGAAAGTAGTTGGCTTATTACTTTAGTTACCGGTTTATTTATTATGATTATTGGTATTATTGGGATGTTTGCTAAAGGTGATGGCGTAGTAACGGCGATTGGAATTGTTATTTTAGGATTAGGTTTAATAAATGCAACAAATGTTATTCTTTTAAGAAAAAGAAGTAATGCTTTTTTAGATTAAAAAGAGTGGGAAAACCACTTTTTTCTTTGCCAATTTTTTGTCAAATTTCAAATTTACCGATTTCAGCTATTGTTAAAATTAAAGAATATGGTTATACTAAAGTTATAAGGGTGTGACTAGTATGAATATTAAAGATATCCACGCAAGGGAAATTTTAGATAGTAGAGGTAATCCTACTATTGAAGTAGAAATGACTCTAGCTAATAATATAAGTAGTGTTGCTTCCGTTCCTAGTGGCGCTTCTACCGGTTCTAAAGAAGCTTTAGAATTAAGAGATAATGATCCTAACAGATATATGGGTAAAGGAGTATTAAAGGCCGTAAATAATGTTAATACGACGATTAGAAATGCTTTAATTGGTCAAAAAATAGATCAAGTTATGGTAGATAAAACTTTACTCAAATTAGATGGGACTCCTAATAAAAGTAATTTAGGAGCTAATGCTATGTTAGCAGTTTCCCTAGCATCTTTAAAATGTTTAGCCAAACTTCAAAATAAAGAATTATATGAATATATTACTTATGGTAAAGTATCTTTACCTATTCCTATGATAAATATTATTAATGGGGGTGTTCATGCCGATAATAGTTTAGATGTTCAAGAGTTTATGATTGTGCCAATTATGAGTGGTGAAGCTAAAAGAATTGAAGCGGCAAGTGAAATATTCCATACTTTAAAAGGTCTTTTAAAAAGTCATGGTTTTGCTACAAGTGTTGGTGATGAAGGTGGATTTGCTCCTAATCTAAATAAAACCAAAGAGGCTTTAGATTTCATTATGGCATCCATTAAAGAAGCGCATTATGTTCCTGGTAAAGATGTTTTAATTGCTTTAGATGTAGCAGCTTCTGAATTATATGATAAAGAAAAAAATATGTATAAAATGGACAATACTTATTTAAGTGCAAATGATTTAATTAAATATTATATTGATTTAGTTAAAAATTACCCAATTATTAGTATTGAAGACCCATTTAATGAAAATGATTTAGAAAGCTTTGCTGTTTTAACCAAACTAATTGGTGATAAAATTATGTTAGTGGGAGATGATTATTTCTGTACTAATGCTACTCTTTTAGAAGCTGGAGTAAAAGTTAATGCCGGTAATGCTATTTTACTTAAAGCCAATCAAATTGGAACTATTTCAGAAATGACTAAAACTATTATAACCGCTAAAAAGAATCAATATAAAACAATTATAAGTCATCGAAGTGGAGAAACAGAAGATACCTTTATTGCTGATTTAGCTGTTGGTTTTGGCATTCCATTTATTAAAACTGGTTCGGTATGTCGTGGCGAAAGAATTGCTAAATATAATAGATTACTTCGCATAGAAGAAAATTTAAATAAATAGAAAAAATTCCTTTTGATGAGGAATTTTTATTTTTTCAAATATTCTAAAATATCTTTATCTTTTATATTTAAAACTTTAATTAATTTTTTGAAAGAGTCTATGGATGGTTCTCTTTCGTTATTTTCAATTCTTTGAATTGTTCTTGTATCTAGTTCAGTTAGTTCGGCTAGTTTTTCTTGAGTTAGTTTTCTTAATTTACGATATTCTTTAAACATGGTATCACCTACGGCAATTATGTCATATTTATAATTTCTTTTACACGGCTAAAAAGTCGTATTTTTATTGACTAATTTTTCGAAGGGTGTTATATTTAAAATACGGCAGATATGCCGTGTTTGGAGATGCTTATGGAAGAAAAAGATAAAAAGAAAATATTAATAGGAAGTGTAATTTTAGTAGTAACTTTAATATTAGTAGTAGTGGGAACAACATATGCTTATTTTAATATGCAAGTAATTAATAATAGTAAAACAACTAATATGGAAATAACAACCGGAGAACAAAATAAAATAACCTTAAGTAGTAGTTTAACTAATTATCACTTACATTTAAAAGTAAGTGATATGACTTTAGATAAAGTAGGAAGTAGTTATTATGGAACAACTGACACTGGTAAAGATTATGAAGCAACGGAAGCATTAGGGACCAAAGAATTAGGAAATATAAGTGTAAGTGGGGAATTAATAGATAAATATATATGTAGTGCAACAATAAATATAAATAAAAGTGGAAATATGAGTACGATATTAGAAGAAGGAGATTTAATATTAGTAATAAAAGAAGGAAATAGAGAAAATAGATATGACTTATCAAAAGCCTTAACAAATCCAAATTTTAAATTTAATATAAATAATTCTAATATAGAACCAATCAAAGCCTATTTAAAATTTACCAATCAAAATAAAGACCAAAGTAATATAGCCGGAAAAGAATTAACAATCAGTATAAATATAAATGATTTTAATTGTGAAGTAGATGAATCAAAACCGGCATTAGAAGTATTAAAAGCACATGCCGTAGGAGGAGAAGAAGCCGTAACATTTACAGAAGTAGATGTTGATGGAATGTATCGATATAAAGGAACCAAAGATGAAGTAACCAATAATTATATTTGTTTTGGAACAGATGAAAAAGATAGATGTCTAGAAACACCAGAAACCTATATGTATAGAATCATTGGAATAACTGATAAAGAAGATAATACTATTAATCTACCAGCTAATTCATTAAAGATAATTAAAGCTATACCACCAAAAACACACTCATGGCATAGAATAGCAGATGATACCAAATGGGATAGTTCAGATATGAAAGATTATTTAAATAATACTTTCTTACCTGATGCAGTTAATAACAAATGGGAAAGTGGAAGTTATTGGGAAAAAATGATATTTGAACATAAGTGGTATAATGTTGACCAACCTAGTATTGTTACAGATATAGAACCAACAACATCACATACAGATGCAAGTAAAATAGGGTTAATGTATGCCACAGATTATAAAAATTCTGGAGAGGAAAATACAAATAACTGGTTATTTATTGCTAATGGATGGATAGGCAATTCACCGAATTATGAATGGACGATGACTAGATACAGTTCTAATCGTGTGTGGCCTGTGTATTTAGATGGTTCTTTGAAAACTTTAAACACTCGAAATATGTCTGATTCTAATTCGATTCGCCCGGTCTTTTATGTATCACCTAATGTTACTTTAACGGGTGAAGGAACTAAAGAAAATCCATTCATAATTTATTATTGATAATTTAAAGGCATTGAAAAAATGTCTTTTTTTGTCGAAATTTGATAAGTTTTGATAACGTTTGTCGAAAGTGTTGCAAAGTAAAAAAATATCACTAAAATATAGTCCTCGAGATGAGAAGTCTCGCCTAACTCTTTCGGGGGTTTTGGAAACAAAATCTTGTTGAAAGGTAGGTGGTTTTGATGAAATTAGTAATACTTGTATTATTTAAGTTCATTTCTTTGATAATAGACAACATGTTTAAAGCAAAAAAAGATGCTACCTCAGTTCGAATTGATATTCGAATAAAGTAGCACAAAATCAACTAAAGGCGATGATAACTCATCTCCATTAATTAGATTATACCAAAATGATAGATATTATTCAAGGTATCTATCATTTTATATAAATACTTTAAGTTTACCATCGCACACGCATCGCACATTGTTTACAACTTTTTAACAACAGAAGAAAAAAATTTTTGACTCTGGGGGGGGTATTATATAATAAAAGTATCAATAGATAGAAGATTATATAATAGTTAAGTTATTAACAGAAAGGAGAGATTAAAATTATATGAATGGAGAAGAAAGAAAAATATTAATAAGTAGTATAGTATTGGTGGTAACATTAATATTAGTAGTGGTAGGAACTACTTATGCCTTCTTTAGTTTACAAATAGAAGGAGAAAATACAACAACTAATGTGGAGTTAATAGCCGGAGAACAAAATGAGATAACCTTAAGTGGAGGAATAACAAATTATCACATAAAATTAGACGTTAGTGATATGACAGAAGATAAAAAAGGGACATATTATTATGGAACAACCGATAGTAATAAGAAATATGCAGCAGAGGGAGATTCAGTAGCCCAAGATATAGGAACATTTACTAAGAAAGGAACATTAACTGAGGAATATGGATGTTATGCTGATATAAATATCGATTTAGGTGGAAATATGGCTGAATTACTTCAATATGGTGATTTGAGATTAGTAGTAAAACAAGGAGAAGATTTTTTTAGAACTTATGATTTATCATATGAAACTGATAAACAAGAATTCAAATTCAATTTAAGTAATTCCAATATGGAGCCAATCCAAGCTTATTTAGAGTTTCCTAATCGAAATGATGACCAAAGTTATTTAGCCGGAAAAGAATTAACAGTAAGTATAAAAATAGACAATTTTAGATGTACCAATACTCCACACGAAAGAATCAAACCACCCATGCCAGAATAGACTAATGAATATCTCTTTAGATTAAAAATAATAATGAATATACTAATAAATTAAAAAAATAATCTATTTACTTCGTTATTTATAATAGTTATAATTAAATAGTGATGTTATGAAAAAGGTAGTAATTATATTAAGTATATTATGTATTTTAATTATGGGGGTATCTCCTTTAATTAAGACAAAATTAATAGAATATAAAGGAGAAGAAGAAAATAAAGTAGAAGAAAAAGAAGAAATAAAAGAAGATATTAACATTGATAATAATAAAATAATATTAGGATTATATAAAAATTATCGAGATGGTAAAGATAGAGTATTAATTCATGAATATGAAAGTAAGTGGGAATATCATCAAGATATATCTTCATTTGAAGTATATTATACTAATGAAGAAAGTATTAGTAATGAAAATCAAATTAAATTATTTGATAAATATAAAGATATATATGAAAATGTAATGGATTATAAAATAGGCTTTAAAATTAGTTTTAAAACTATTGATGGAGAAGTTAATAAGACAATTTTAAGTCCTAAAGATACTAATGATTTTTATGATATATTAGAAATATATTTATATGATGATTATCATCGAGATGGAGGATGGTATAGTCATACTACGGAAGAAGAATACAATAATGATACTTTACTTACTTCAATTAAATTAACTGCTGGAGTAAATATTAATAAAATAACTTCTGATATTACTTTAGAGGCTTTTACATATAAATTAGAAGATATAGATGAATTAGGAAATTATCAAGGTAATAGTAGATATTCTATAACCATTAAAAAAGTGATATAGTTTGATATCACTCTTTTTTATT
>CANQXB010000013.1 GCA_947627805.1 uncultured Bacilli bacterium | reverse complement strand
CAATTTTAAATTGTTTTTACTTTTCCATTTTATTTACTTGATTTGCTAGTTGCTTTTACTTTTCCAATTCACCTTTTATTGATTATTGTTAGAAATTCCCGATATATACACTAATGGGAAATAAGTTATTGAAAACAAATCGAATAATCCTTCCCCGGTTTCTTTGCTTATCTTTCTTTTTCGTAAAAGAAAGTAAGGCCTATCCGGCGAGGATTATTGATTATTTTCCTTTATAAGTATATTATATACCTCATTGGTTTATTTGTCATTTAGAAATTGAGGTATGATTTTTTATGAAAAAGACAAATTTTAATCAATTAAATTTTGAACAAAGACAAACTATTCAGTATATGATTGACAAAGGACATAATTTTACTGAAATAGCCAAAGCTGTTTCTAAAGATAGAACTACTATTTCTAAAGAAATCAAAAGAAATAGATATGTTAAAAGTTATTTCTTCGATGCTTTTGATCCTAATGGTATTAATACGGCTATTAATAAGTGTTCTTATCTTTCAAAACCCCCTTATGTTTGTAATCGTTGTCACACTAAAAACAAGTGTAACAAACACAAACTTTATTATAATGCTCTTAATGCTCAAGGTAATTATGAAGAAAAACAATTTGATGCTCGTACTGGTTTTGATATTTCTTATGGTACTATTGACCAAATTGAACACATTATTGTTCCCCTTATTAAAAACAAAAAGCAAAGCATTAATCAGGTTTATGCCAATCACTCTGATATTTTATATTTTTCTAAATCCACTTTTTATAATTATATCCATAATGGTATTTTATCTTTATCTGATTTAGATTTACCTAAAAAAGTTATTTATAAACCAAGAAAAGATAAAAATCATATTAGAGAATATAAAAGAAAACTTGCTTTATTAAAAGGGCGTTCTTATGATGATTATATTAATTTTGTTTCACTTCATCCTAAAATGAATATTTGTCAAATGGATACTGTCATGGGTTCTCAAGAATCTAATAAATGCTTATTAACTATTATTATTGTCAAAACTAATTTTATGATTATTAGATTATTAGATTCTAAAACTATGTTTTGCGTTGATGAAGAAATTTCCAAATTAAAAGAAAAGCTTGGTATTAAACTTTTCTCTAAAGTATTCAGAATTGTTCTTACTGACAACGGAACTGAGTTTTTTAATCCTAAAAACATTGAAATAGATACTATATCTGGAAATAAAACTTGTAATGTCTTTTATTGCAAACCTTATTCTTCTTGGCAAAAAGGTTGTATTGAAAAAAATCACGAATATATTAGAAAATTATTTCCTAAAGGTACCTCTTTTGATTCTTTCTCTCAAGAACAAATCCATAAGTTAGAAAATATAATTAATAATATCCCTAGACAATCTTTAAATAATGAAACACCTTTTGATTTAACTAATAATCTTTATCCTGATTTTATTTCTAAACTTAATTATTTCAAAATAAATCCTGACGATGTTTCCTTAAATCCCGAAGACTTCTAATCAATGAAAGGGTTCGTTATTTAACGACCTTTTCATTGGCAAATAAGCCAATTATTAATCTTTTCTCTTTTATTGTACGGGAAGTTAGTCGTAAAAAGACTTTACTACGTGCACTTTTTCGTGTCTGGTCTTTTCTTCCCATATGAATATAATAAACGTTTTTTTAAATTTTTCAAGTACTATTTCATTAAAAATCCCACTTAATATGGGATTTTCTCTTTATAATTTTATTTTTTGTTAGCTGCGGGAACTTCTATTAAAATTCAATAAAAATATTTCTTTTATTCCTTTATTTTAATTAGTAATTTTCCCTCTTTATTCTTAAATTCATATAAAGCTAATTCTTCATTAAAACATTTAAATAAGATATAACCATGATAATCTAAATTTAATTTATTACCATTAATTATATAATTATATAATTCAGTATTAAAAGATACTTCTTTAACTTCAACCTCTAAAACATCTTCAATACTTAAACTTTGATAATTATTATTTTCTATTTCTTCTAAAGTATAAGCATCTTCTAAATTAAACTTTCCTTGTTTAGTTCTTAATAAACTATTCATAGTCCCAATAACATTTAAATTATTACAAATAGTTTCAATTAAACTTCTAATATAAGTTCCTTTACTAACTAAACATTTAAATTTAATTATATCATTATGAAAATCTAATAATTCTAATTCTTTTATATAAACTGTTTTTTGAGGAAGTTCTACTTCTATATTTTCTCTAGCATATTCATATAATCTTTTACCTTTAACATGAACTGCGGAATATAAAGGAATTGTTTCTTGATATTCCCCTTTTAAATTTTGAAAAACTTTTAATATATCTTCTTTATTTAAATTATTTAAAGGTTGTTCTTCAATAATATTACCTGTT
Organism: uncultured Bacilli bacterium; assembly: GCA_947627805.1. Lineage (GTDB taxonomy): Bacteria > Bacillota_I > Bacilli_A > RF39 > UBA660 > SIG200. The sequence continues at coordinate 12,383 of CANQXB010000013.1, read as the reverse complement.
ATATCTAATGTATCAGTTTTAATTCCTAATTTAATTTCACTAATATATTCTTTTTCCATACTGGTAATTAAATTAACAAGTTTCGTATATTTGCCTATTAAACAAACTAAAACTCCTTTAGCCATCGGGTCAAGAGTTCCACTATGACCTATTTTTTTAGTTCCTAAAATTTTACTTAACTTATTAACCACATCTCTACTGGTTAAATTTTCTTCCTTATTAACCACAATTATTTTATTCATTATCATAACCTATTTCTTTCGATAATATATAAGTCTTATCACCAATATTAATATCTTGAGGATTTTCTTTAAATCCAAGTTTATCTAAAAGAAGAAGTAAAAATGGTTCTTTAAGAGGAATTTCAACTAATAATTTTTCATAATCATCTTGATAATAACTAATAATAAATTCTAAAGCTTTTTCCCAAATTAATTTTATTTTTTCTTTATCCTTAATTTTTAAAACTAATTCTTTAAGCCTAATTTTCCTTTTTTGAATTTCAATTCTTCCTAAACCAATTAATTTATAATTTTTAAATACTTTTAAAACTTCAATATGAGGATTATTTTCTATATCATCTAAAACTTCTTTTAATTTTAAAGAGTTTGGGGCCATTCCTAAAACATTATCTTGTGGTTCTAAATAATTTTTACTTTTGATTACTTCTAAATAAGCATCATAAAAATCATAACCATATATTTTAGTAAATAAAGGATGATAAAGATTAAGGGCTAACTTTTCTTCCTTAGAATTTAAAATTTCCTGAGAACTAATTTTAAAACTTATACTTCTTAAATTCATAATTCCTCTTAATCTTGATGTAAATTATTAATTATTTTTTCTATTTTTGTCGCATATTCTATGGAAGTATCATATTCAAAATGAAGACTAGGAATATTTCTTGTATCAGTTAAAACTTTAGCTAAACAGCCCCTTAAATATGGAGAGGCTTCATTAACTTCTTTTTCTAATACTTCATGAGGTAGCTCACTAATACTCGTAAAATAAACTTTAGCATAACTTAAATCTTTTGAAGTATCAACTTCAGTTAAAGTAATAGTTTTTAAAAGTTCATCTCGAGTTTCAGTTAAAATAATGGTACTTAAATATTTTAAAATGTCAGAATTTAATCTTTCTATTTTATGACTAACCATTTTTAACCTCAACTAGTTCATAAACTTCTAAAGTATCGCCTTCTTTAATATCATTATAATTTTCTAAAGTAAGACCACATTCAAAGCCTTTTTTCATTTCTTTAACACTTTCTTTACCTCTTTGTAAAGTAGCTATTTTATCTTCACAAACAACAATTCCATCTCTTATAAGGCGGACATTAGAATTACTTTTAACTATTCCTTCGGTAACATAACAACCCGCAATATTACCAATTTTAGAATATTTAAAGATTTTTCTAATTTCGACATTACCAATAACTTTTTCTTCATATTCTGGGTCTAACATACCAGTTAAAGCTTGTTCCATTTCCTCAACTAATTTATAGATAATGGTATAAAGACGAATATCAACATTATATTCTTTAGCTATTTCTTTAGTAATATTACTTGGCACCACATTAAAGCCAATGATAATGGCATTAGAGGCATTAGCTAAAACAACATCACTTTCGGTAATAGTTCCAATCCCACTTCTAATAATTTTAATGGCCACATCGCCTACTTTAATTTTTTCTAAAGCGCCGCGAACAGCTTCTTCACTTCCGCGAACATCGGCTTTTAAAATAATATTTACTTCTTTTTGGCCTCCTTCAATTTGTTTAAACAGCTCATCTAAGGAAACAATATCTTGTTTATATTTAGAAGCATTTATATTCTTTCTTTTATTCGCAATTTCTTTAGCTTTACTTTCGGTTTCAAAAGCCATAAATTTATCGCCAGCAGAAGGATTATCGGAAATACCGGTAACTTCTACCGGAGTTGATGGACCAGCTTCCACAATTGATTCTCCTAAATCATTTTTCATGGTTCTTACCTTGCCAAAATATTCACCCACCACAATGGGGTCACCAATTCTTAAAGTACCATTTTGAATAATGAAGGAAGCAATACCACCCACATTTTTATCTAATTTAGATTCAATAACGGAACCACTGGCATAACGATTAGGATTAGCCTTATAATCATTAATTTCCGCAATAGTTTCAATAGTTTCCAAAAGGAGGTCAATACCTTCTCCTGTTTTCGCCGAAATATTTATAAATGGAGTATCGCCACCCCAAGATTCAGGGGTAATTCCCCTTTCCGTCATTTCGGTTAAAATTCTTTCTGGATTAGCCTCCGGTTTATCAATTTTATTAACCGCTACAATAATGGGAACACCGGCACTCTTGGCATGGTCAATAGCTTCTTCCGTTTGCGGCATAACACCATCATCAGCAGCCACAATGATAATAACAATATCGGTAACACTAGCTCCTCTAGCCCGCATTTCAGTAAAAGCCGCATGACCTGGAGTATCAATGAATGTTATTAAATTTCCATTATGATTAATTTGATAAGCCCCAATATGTTGAGTAATTCCCCCAAATTCACCATCAACAACATGAGAATGACGAATATAATCTAAAAGAGTTGTTTTACCATGATCAACATGACCCATAATGGTAACAATTGGTGGTCTTTTAACTAAATCTTCTTCTTTATCAATAATTTCAAATTCTTCAAAATTAGCTAAGTCTTGAGTTTCTTCTTTCTTTAAAGTTTTATTATATTCCATAGCGACTATTTCGGCATTATCAAAATCAATTTCATTATTTAAGTTTAACATTAAACCCAAAGACATTAATTTTTTAATAATTTCTGTACCATTAACATTTAGACTACTTGCTAAATCATTAACCGTCATACCATGTTTATAAAGAATAATATTATCTAATACTTCTTCATTACTCATTAATTTTTCTTTATGTTTATACATTTCCTTTTTTAAAGTATTATAATTATCTTTATTATCATTAAGACTATCTTTTTTCTTTAATTTTTGTTTTTTAGAAGCATTACTTTCGGTAATATTTTTACTTTCCATAATATCTTCGACAATATTATCAACTAACTCATCTTCTTCATAAGTAATTTCATCATCTGTACTAATTAAGTTTAAAACACTATCTAAAATAACAATAGCATCATCATCTAAAAAATCTTCGCCACTAGTAGCTTTAATTCCTAGTTCTTCACATTTTTTTAAAACTTCCGCTACAGATAAATTTAAGTCTTTAGCATATTCTTTAACAGTCATCTAAATTCTCCTTTCTTATAATAAATTATTTAATTCTTCATATATTTCTTCATTAATATCTACTTCTAATACTTTATCTAATATTTTACTATTTTGAGCTTTTAAAAAGACATCTTTATCTTTTTTTAAATAAGCTCCGCGGCCATTTTTTTTACCTGTTAAATCAATTTCTACTTGGCCTTCTTTATTTTTAACAATTCTTACTAAATCTCTTTTTTCACATTTTTCCTTGGTAACCACACAGGTCCGCATGGGAATTTTTCTCTCTTTCATATAATTCTATTTATTACCTTCCTCATTTATTTGTGATAAGGTCTTTATCTCTAATTTATATTTGGTAAGCTTACTAGCTAGTTTAATATTACTTCCTTTTTTACCAATAGCTAAAGATAAATTATCATCCGTAACAATAGCTAAAGCTTCTTTCTTTTCTTCATCAGTTATATTAACAATAACATTTTTGGCAGGACTTAAAGCATTAGCAATAAAAGTGGCGGGATCTTCATCATATAAAACTAAATCGACTCTTTCCCCATTAAGTTCTTTTAGAATACTGGCAATTCGACTTCCTTTTTCCCCAATACATGAACCAATGGCATCTATTTTAGAATCAGTTGAATAAACCGCTACTTTACTGCGATTACCAGCATCTCTTGCTACTCCATATAAAACGATGGAGCCATCTTGCAGTTCCGGAATAAAAGATTCAAATAATCTTTTAACAAAACCATAATGTTTTCTTGAAGTCATAATAACTGGTCCTTTAGTGCCACTTTCCACTTTGGTAATGTATACTCTTATATTAGAGCCCATTTTAATTGTTTCGCCTGGAATAATTTCACTCTTTGGTAAAATACCTCTAGTTCTACCTAAATCAATATAATAGTTTCTTTGGTCTTCCATCGCTACTAAACCTAGCATTAGTTCATATTCTTTATCGGCAAATTCCGCGATGATACTTTCTTTTTCAGCTTCTCTTATCTTTTGGGTTACGACTTGTTTTGCCGTTCCAGCCGCTACTCTTCCAAAATCTTTCGGAGTCACTTCTTTTTCAATAGTATCGCCAATTTTGGCTTTGGGGTCAATCTTTAAAGCATCTTCTAAAAGAATTTGAGCATCAAGATTAACTTTAGGAGGAACAATCACTACATTGCCTTCCTCATCTACTGTTTCACTACCTTCATCAATTTCGGGTACCACTACTAAATAAGAAAATACTTTAATATCTCCTGTTTCTCTATTAATATCTACTCTAACATTAGTTTTAGAATCAAAATTTTTCTTATAAGCTGTTTGTAATGCTAAAGTCATTGCTTCAAAAACAACATCAGCACTAATATTTTTTTCTTTAACAATATTATCTAAAGCTTTAATAAATGCTTTACTGTCCATAATTTAACCTCTTTCCTTACTAATTACATCTAAAATGTATTCATTATCACATATATCATATTCATCCACAATGGGGTTTATTATATTTGTAGCCATAACAATCCCATCTAAATCAATACCCCCTACTTTATCTAGTTCCACTGTTAAAAAAGTATATTTTCCTTTTTTCTCTAAAAAGATATCAGTAACCATAATTTCTTTTTCTTTTAAAACTTCCTCTAAAGCTTTCCTTAATTCGTCCAACACTTTTTCTAAATTCACCTCAACTTTTTATAAATAAAAGCGGGATATTATGTCCCACTTAAATCTGCAATTGTATTATACCAAAATTTTATTTATTTCACAACCCAAAATAGCAGTAATTGCCCATTTTTTCTACTTAATAAAACCATTATGAACTAATTTAGTTTCATTAACAACCATAAAGGCCTCTTTATCATATTTATTAACTAAATCCGTTAGTTCTTTTAATTTCCGATTACTAATTTGAATATATAACATATCTTTATCATTACCCTCATAATCATTTTTAAGTAAAATAATGGAAACTTCATACCCTAGTTTTCTTAGTTTAGCCACAAATTTATCAGAACCTTTTTTTAAAACAATTTGGACTCCAACGACGCCTTTAATAAATATTTGGGAAAGTTTAGAACCAATATAAGTTCCCGTTGCATAACCTGCGGCATAAAAAATAGCCACAACCCACATATTCATTTGGGTATTAATGGCTTCTCTGGCAACAATATACCATACTAAAACTTCAAAAAAGGCAATAATAAAAGGTTCAATTGTTTTACCTTTAACAAAAAAGACTGTCCTAATTGTCCCTAAAGTTACATCCACTATTCTGGCGGCAAATATCTCTAGGCACTTTAGTAACATAATTTATCCTCCTTTTAAACTGTAAAAACAATTATTAATATTAGAAGAATAAAGAAAAGAATAAAGCCTAGAACAAAGCCCCACATCACGGCATCATTAGTTTCTTCGCGTCTTTCTATAAGCTCATTATCATGATTATACATTTCACTTTTTAATTTAACTTTATTTTCTTTATTTTCTTCTTTCACTTTTCCCTTTTTTTCTTTCATAGTTATTTTCCACACTTTCTATACAAATTATACCAAAAATGAAAGCATTTTGAATAGTTTTTAAAAATAAATGACAAATACTAGACAAAGAAAAAAGAAAGAAGTAACCATAATTAATCTTTCTTTTCTAATTTTCGCATTTTAAGCCTTTCTTTATATTCTAAAAAACTACGATTATTTTCATAATCTTGAATTTCTTTTTCCACTTCTTTTTCTAAATTAACATCATCAGTAAAACTTGCTAATAATCGTCTGGAATAAAGATTTTTATTTAAAGTAGATAATGCTCTACTACTAATTTGTCTTATTCTTTCTCTCGTAACTCCAAAATATTCTCCAACTTCTTCTAAAGTTTCTTCTCTTCCATAATAGCCATATCTTCTTTTAAGAATTTCTATTTCTCTTTCATCTAATAATTCCTTCATCACTAATTCTAAATTTTCTTTAAGAGCCTTTTGCATAATAGTATCTTCAATATGCGAATTATCTTCATCAACAATAAAATCTTTTAATTCTTCCCCATCTTCAATTTGTTCATTATAAGGTTTATTTAGACTATAAGTCTCTAAATTATATTTATTAAACTCTTCTATTTTTTTAAGAGGAACATTTAAATAAGTTGCTAATTCTTCGTCTCGAGGAATTCTTCCTAATTTATGGGTTAAAGTTTCTAAAGCATTTTTAACTTGTGAAAAAAATTCATACATTCGGGACGAAACTCGATAACTATGTCCATTGGCGGCGACATATCTTCGGATATTCTCTCTAATTGCCCAAGTAGCATAGGTCGAAAAACGAAAACCTTTGGTAACATCAAAATTATCCACAGCTTTCATAAGCCCCATATTTCCTTCATTAATTAAGTCCAAAAAATCGATACCTTGATTTAAATACCTTTTAGCAATATTTACAACTAAACGAAGATTGCCTTCAATAAATCTTTGCTTTTCTAATTTAGCATTATCTTTTTTTTCTAAAATTATTTGGCCTAATTCTAATTCTTCTTTAGGACTTAACATAGGAATTTGTCTAATTTCATTTAAATATATTTTAACATTATTGTCCGTTATGCTAGTAAATAACTCTTCATTATTTAAATAGCTTTTATATGCAATATTATTTAAATCACAATAAACTTCCCCAATAAAAATAGCTAGTTCATTTTTAAAAATCACATTAAAACCTTTAGTTTTTAATATTTCTTCTTGACCTTTAATAAGTAAACTTAAAAGCTTTTTAAATTCTGGAATGTTATTAATTAAACTCTTTATTGTTTCCCCATCAGGATATAAATTTAATTTTTCCAAATAAGTAATTATTTTCGAAAATTCCTTTTGCGGGTCTTTACTAATATCAAGATTATTTTTTATAAATATTTGTAAAGAACTAACTAAAAATTCCTTATTATTAAAATAATGTTTTAAGTACTCTTTAAATCTTTTTAGAAAAATTTTTTCAGAATATAAATTTTCCAAAGGAACATTTTGCCAAAAGTTTTTAACTATTTCCCGAAATTTATCTACAGAAATTATTTCGGAATATTCCAAATAAACTTTTTCTAAAAGTGAAAAAAAGAAGGAAGTTAATTCCTCTTGTGAAAAAGATTCTAAATTGGAAAAATTTGTTTCGCTCATTTTACATCCTTCTTTAACTTATTTTAATATCACACTACTTGCGAATGAAACATTTAAAAATTGTCTTTATGATACCACGACCTTAATAACGTTGCAAGAAAATGTTACCAAAAAATGTTAAATTATGTCAAATTATTTTTACTTTTTCAAATAAATGGCGTCCCCGGGGTGAATCGAACACCCAGTCTTTCGCTTAGGAGGCAAATGCATTATCCGATTATGCTACGGGGACACACCAAATATTATACCAAATGAAAAAAGAGATATAAATCCCTTTTTTAATCTTTTGCTTTAAAAAGGAGAGTAAAAACAAAAGAGAAAACAATCACACTTACTAAAGAAATTCCCGTATTACCAAGCATTCCTGTAAATATTCCTAAGGCCCCACATTCTTCAAAACCGGTAATAGCTCCAGCATAAAGCATATGGCCAAAATTAGAAATAAGAATGGTCGCCCCGGCTCCAAAACAAGAAACTATTTTATCATAGATTCCCAAAAAGGAAAGAAGAGCTCCAATGACAGTTAAAGAACTTGTAATATGACCGGGAGTAACTTTGGTATTATCGAGTACTACTTGGCTAATTAGACAAACTAAACCAGCAAAGATAAAGGCCTTTAAATACATCATTCTAAAACCTCCAAACTAACAGCATGAGCAATGGCCGGGATAGGACTTTTTTGATTAACAAATGTTTTGCTATGTAAAGCTCCCGTCCCAATAATTAAGATTTTTTTATACTTTTTACTTTCTAAAATCTTATTAAAGAGGACTAAAGGAAGACAAGCAGGACCCGAACCACCCGAATATGTTTCTTGACTATCTAAATATAATTCACAACCCGCATCTAAATGTTTTTTTATTTTTAAGTTGTATTTTAGTTCCACATATTTTTTAAAAATACTTCCGCCAATACAACCTAAATCACCAGTTAAAATTAAATCATAATAGTCAATATCTCTTTTTAAATCATTTAAATGCTCATATAAAGTACGGGCTGCTGCGGGAGCCATTACGGCTCCTAAGTTATTGGCATCTTTTATTCCCATTTCCGTAACTTTCCCAATTGTTGCCGATTCAATTTTAATTTTACTTACCTCATGCGATAAAAGAGTACTAATTGAAGCGGTTGCTGTAAAAGTGGAAGTATGCGGTTTGGGTATACCATATTCAATGGGGTATCGAAATTGTCTTTCGGCCGTTAAATTATGACTACTTGTAAGAGCAATTATTTTTTTAATATCTTTGTTTTCTAAAAACATGGCTGCAATAATTAAAGACTCGGGGAAAGTTGCACAAGCACTATATATTCCTAAAAGAGAGATGGGAATATTTTGCGTGGCATAACTAGTCGCCGAAATTTGATTTAATAAATCGCCACCCACAATTAAGGAAACATCATCATTATCTAATTGATTTTTTTCCATTAAGCCTTTAATAACGGTTTTTTGCATTTTAACTTCCGCTTTTTCAAAAGTTTTTTCCCCAAAGTAATAGTCATCCATCTTTAAATTAACATGTTTTAATTTACTATCACTTTCCATTGGGCCTGCTAAAGTAAAAGAATCATTTAAATAAACATTATTAAACTTTAAACTAGCCATATAAAGCCACCTTCAAAAGAGCAAGGAAGAAAGCACTGACGATACCATATAAAATAACAGAACCCGCTAGTTTAAATAAATTAGCCCCAATTCCTGTTATAAAACCATCTTTTTTGTAATCTAAAGCCGCACTTTGAATACTATGGGCAAATCCCGTTGTCGGAATAATTAAACCACACTTCGCCTTTGCTACTAAATTATCTAATTTACCAATTGCAGTCATAAATGTTGCAAATAAGATTAGAATAAAGGCTAGCCAAGCATAAGAGTCTACTCTTGCTAGTCCAAAAGAATTCATTAAGACATTGACAATAACTTCTCCAATAAAACCTACTAAGCCTCCAGTTAAAAAGGCTACGAGAGCATTTCTTAATTTTGGTTCTTTTGGAGACATTTTCTTAACTAATTTTTGATATTCATCTCTATTCATTAAATCACCATTTATATTATGGTAATTTTTAGAATATCTTATACACTGAGGTAATTTCGCATTTTCTCTAAGCTTCTTTTTTCATACCTCGAAACCATAACTTGGGTCATATTAAGTTTTTTAGCTACTTCACTTTGCGTTAAATCTTCATAATAGCGAGATTTTATAATATTCCTTTCTTCTTCCGATAAAACTTCAAAACTATCATCTACTAATATTTTAGTATCTAAATCCATACTTTTACCAATACTTTCATAAATACTTTTCTCTTCTTCATTAGTACTATCTAAAGACATTACCACTTTAGCACTCATACAAGCCATATCAATATCATCTTTACTCAAACCTAAAACTTCCGCTAGTTCTAAATTACTGGGTAATTTTCCTAAACTTTGCGCAAGCGTATATCGTGCTGTTTCAATTTTTTTATAAAGACATAACATATCTTTACTAACTTTTAAATTTTTATTACAAGCAAGCATATACATTTCCCCAAAAATATAATCATGAGCATAAGAAGAAAATTTGGTCTCTTTATTAGGCTTATATTTTTTTAAAGCTTTTAAAAGTCCCACTACTCCAGCTTGATATAAATCATTTTTATCTACACCATAAAAATAATTTGCTATCTTCCAGATTAACTTATCATGATTTTTTAAAACTTGTTCATAATCCATTTTAAACACCTAATTTTTTTATTATTCTCGCTTCATTTGTCTCCATCTTTAAATGTAAATGTTTTAACTTTAATTTTAAAGTATCATTTACTCCACAAAGATAAATATGACCATCATTTACTTTAACTGCATATTTAATTAAGAAAATAGCTTGAACTCCAACAGCATCAATACTTTTTAATTTTTTTAAATTAAGAATAACATTTTCTATTTTATGTTTCTTAATTACAGGAATTAAATAGTTGTGAATTTTTAAAGTATTATTCTTATTTAAAGTACCGCTCAATCTTATAAAAAGTATTTCTCTTTTACTTCTTTTTAACTTCCGGTATTCTAAATCCATCTTTAACATATATTCACCTGCTACTTAAATATAGAGCAATTTTTTTAATTTTTAAACAAGTTCGACAAAACTTCCTAAAAGGCACGTAAAATCTGGCAAAGTTAGACATAATATTTAAGCATATAAAAACTCGATTACTCGAGTTTATTTCAACTTTGAGGCATTACCCCTGATATTATGAAAGGATTTTCTTTATTTCCTTCGCCAATTAAATTAACTTCGGATTGAAGATAAAATACAGGACGAACCATTCTCGGGTTGGACAAAATCTCTTGGTAGAACAAGTCACCATTAGCAAATATTTCCCACGCCATGTAACTGCTAGAACCAGGGCCATACCTACTCATTGTCCATTCATAAGGATTGTTAAATGTTGAATTTGTACTCCATCCATTTTTTATAAATAACCAGTTATTAGTGTTTTGGCCTCCGGAATTTTTATAATCTGCGGCATACATTAACCCTATTTTACTTGCAGTTGAAATGTTTTGAGAATCTTTTGGTTCTTCGGTTGCTTCATAACTAACTCGGTCTTTTATATACCATTTGTGACTTAATATTAGGGAATCCCAATATGCTCCATTTGGTTTAGCATCTTTTATACTATTATAAAATGTTCCATTTAAATAACCTTTCATATATGATGCGTCCCATTTGCATTTGCCATTCTCTTCTCCATAAGTTTCACAATCTTCTTGTCTAGATAAACTATGCCATGCTTGTGATTCGCTTGATGGAGTAGCTTTGATTATCTTTAAGGAATTAGCTGGAATATTTATAGTATCATCTTTTGTTGAAGTTATTCCCATTATCCTGTACATATATGTTTCTGGTGCTTTTAAACATTCTGCTTTATCAGTTGTTCCAAAACAGATATAATTATTTGTTACTTCTGTGGCTGTTCCTTTATATCGATACATACCATCAACAGCATTACTCATATCTAATGTGGTTCCTTTTGTTTCAGTTAATGCTTGTAATAATGGCCTTCCTTTTGCAAAATATAAAGTACAATAAACACTATTTTTGGTGTTTATTTCAGCTGTATAATTACTTAAATTAAATTGTAATATTTCTGTATAGTCTATTTCCGCTCCTTCACTATCAGTACATTTTGCTCCTACAAAACCATGTGTTGTCGGACTTGGCCATTTACTTCTATCTTCTTGCTCATGCCATCCATCACCTTCTGTATCTTGAACCATTATGGCTATTGATTGGTCCTTTTTTAAGTCTATTACTTTTATATCTTCTAAAATATTTGGTTTTTTATTTAATGTTTTTATGAGGGAATTACTTTCATAGACAATAACTATTCCCAATAATAAAGTAATGATTATTAAAAATATATTTTTCTTTTTCATCTTTCTTTTACTCCTTTAACTTTTCCTAAAATACGCATAACAAGTATCTGGTCCATCTGTTAATATTTTAAAACCTGCGGTATTATCATAAGTAAATGTTGCTTTATTGTTTTTACATTCTTTAGCAACTAATGTATAATTACTTTCTACTTGATTTACTAATTTATAAGTCTTATTATTATATTTTCTATCTCCCTTACTATCTTCTAAATAAGCATATATAATAACATCAGATAATTCATTTCTATCATAATAGATACGACATACTACTTGTGTTGGTTTGGATTCTGTATATTCTAGATGAACTGTTCCATCTTCTAATATTTTGTAATTACTATAGGTTATCTCTCCACTTGTAGGATAACAATTACTATCCTTCTCATTTACTTTATAACCATTTGCAGGCACATATTTACTTACCATATACTTATCAGGATTATCGGGCATTTGCATATAGAAGATAATATTAACATCGGTATTCTTATCTATTGGTCCTTCTTTAACACTTTCACCTTCACCCGTAAAATCTCCTATTTTAGCTTTAAATATGGGAATATCTTTAGTTTCACTATTATAAAAAGCATGAGT
>CANQXB010000012.1 GCA_947627805.1 uncultured Bacilli bacterium | reverse complement strand
GGATGGTGATGGTTATCCAGATAAAAATGTTGATACCGACGGTGATGGCGATTGTGATTTAAATTGTTATGAAGGTACCGATAAGTGTCAAAAGAATTGTGATGATAACAAAGATGGTCAATGTGATTACAATTGTGATGATAATGGTGATGGTAAGTGTGACCGTAATTGTTATGAAGGTAAAGATACTTGTCAAACTAACTGTGATACCGATGGCGATGGCGATTGCGATGTAAATTGTACAGATAAAAATGGCAATTGTTATAAAAACTGTGGTGGAACAGGAAAAGATTGTAAGACTAATTGCGATACCAATAATGATGGTAAATGCGATAAGAATTGCGATACTGATGGCGATGGTAAGTGTGACTTAAACTGTTATGAAGGCAAAGATACTTGTCAAACTAACTGTGATACCAATGGTGATGGCAAATGTGATGTAAATTGTACAGATAAAAATGGTAATTGCTATAAAAACTGTGGTGGTACAGGAAAAGATTGTGAATCTAATTGTGATACTAACAATGATGGTAAATGCGATAAGAACTGTGATGATAATGGTGATGGCAAATGTGACCGTAACTGTTATGAAGGCAAAGATACTTGTCAAAAAAATTGTGATGAAGATGGCGATGGTATTTGCGATAAAAACTGTACTAATAAAGATGATAATTGTATAAAGAACTGTGACGATAATGGTGATGGCAAATGTGACCGTAACTGTTATGAAGGCGATAAATGTGTTCTAAACTGTACAGGTGGCACTGATAAATGTCAAACCAACTGCGATACCGATGGTGACGGAAAACCTGATAAAGAAGTTGACCCAGATGGTGATGGCAAGTGTGACTTAAACTGTTATGAAGGTAAAGATACTTGTCAAACTAACTGTGATACTGATGGTGATGGTGTTTGTGATTTAAACTGTGACCCTAACCATACCGGTACTTGTCAAACCAATTGTGATACTGATGGTGACGGCAAATGCGATAAGAATTGTGGTTCTGGAAGTGGTGAAGGATGTACTAAGAACTGTGACACCAATGGTGATGGCAAATGCGATTACAACTGTGACGAAGATGGTGATGGCGTTTGTGAAAAGAACTGTGGTGGCACCGGAGAAAATTGCCAAACTAACTGTTATGATGATAGTGGCGAAAAATGTATTAAAAACTGTATGGATGATACAGGTGAGAAATGTTTAAAGAATTGTTATGATGTTGAAGGCAATTGTGTCAAGAATTGTGATACTAACAATGATGGTACATGTGATTATAATTGCTATAATGATGATAATGTATGTGTTAAAAACTGTGGCGGCACTGGGGAAAATTGTCAAAAGAATTGCTATGATGATGAGGGCAATTGTGTTAAGAATTGTATGGATGACAAAGGCAAAAAATGTTTAAAGAATTGTTATGACGAAAATGACAAATGTGTCAAGAATTGTGATACCGATAATGATAATGTATGTGATTATAATTGCGATATCAATGGTGATGGCAAATGTGATTTAAACTGTGGTGGTTCTGGTAAAGATTGTCAATACAATTGTACAGACCCTGAAGAGCCTGGTGAAAAATGTTTCGATTACAATGATGATGGTGAAGAGGACATCTGTGTTAAAGGTAATGGTAAATGTGAATACAATTGTATGGAAGGTGAGGACCCTAATCGCCATTGTGTAAGAAATTGTATGGATGAATCAGGTGAAAACTGCTTAACAAATTGTTATAATGAGGAAGGCAGATGTACTAAGAATTGTGATACTAACCATGATGGTGTTTGTGACCATGATTGTCGAGATACCGATGGTAATTGTACTTTAAGATGTACTGATGAAAATGGAAAGTGTATTGAGAAATGTGATGTTAGCAATGATATAGATGCTGTTATGACCGTTGTCAGTGCTAAGGATGTTAGTCTTGATGTTACTATATATGACATGTTAAGAGAGGAATATGCTCCAGAATTGTATAAAGAAATTAGGAGCAAAGAGGCTGGTTCTTTAACGGTTAATTTGGATTCTAATGGCGATACAACAAGCTGTCATTACAACTTAATGTACGAAATAGAAGATAATAAATTCACAAAGAAACCTGGTCAAGATGGAGAATTATTTATTGAATTAATTGGCTATGATAAGAATGGTAATGCTAATACGACTTATTCTGTTGATGTTACCGATAAAAAAGCCCAAGAAACTGGTATTTTGGTAAAAGATTCTTTAATAGAAAACGATTATAAAAATGAGCCAACAGTTCAAGAATGGAAAATAAATCTAATATTTAGAAATTATAGAGATATTGACCAATCATATAATGCTGGAAAGAGTGCGAGAATTAAAATTAAATTAGAAGACTCTGCTCAATGTGAAAGAATATATGATGAATAAGATAGGTTTAGCCTATCTTTTTTATTGGATATTTGATACAATTTAACTGGTGATTTTATGGTAGTAGGCTTAATTTATACTATTTTAGCAGGATTATTTTTCTTAATAGGTATTTTTGCTTTAAGACATAATCATTTTGAAGAAAAAATATCTTTATTTACATATGCTTTAGCTTTTGTAGTTATGGCTGGATTAGTCTTTTTAGATATATTACCGGAAATTATTGAAACTAAAAATATTTTTTTAATAATTCCTATTTTAATTGGCTTTTTAAGTTTAATTATCATTGATAAATTAATACCGCATCATGCTCATGAACATGAAAATTGTGATATTCATGAGCATGAAGAACATTTAGCTCACATTGGAACAATTACGATTATTGCTTTAGCTATTCATAATATGTTAGAAGGCTTAACTTTATATAGTATTACCTTAAATAGTTATTTAAGTGGTTTTATTATGATGTTAAGTATATCTTTACATAATATTCCTTTAGGACTTCAAATAGGAAATTCTTTAAATGGTAAAAAATATAGTCCCCTTTTAATAACTTTTCTTTGTTTAAGTTCTTTAATCGGAGCTTTAATAATGCTTATTTTTGGTTCATTAAATGCTCATATTATTAATATACTATTATCAGTAACCTTTGGCATGCTTATCTATATTTTATTTTTTGAATTATTTAATGAAATTAAGAGTTCTTTAAAGAAAAAAGAAGTATTATATGGTATAATGGTAGGAGTAGGAGTATTAATTATTACTCTCTTAGAAGGTAGATAGAAATGAAGAAAATATTAGTAACAGGAGCTTCCGGAAATATTGGTTATTATGTTATCAAATATTTACTTATGGAAGGAAAATATGAAATAACAGCTTTAGATTTAAGTAATAAGAAAACTTTAAAAAAATTAAAGAAATATAAAAGTAGAATAAATATAGTTGAAGGAGATATTTTAGATAATGTTTTAATGGCTTCTTTAGTTAAAGGTCATGACTATATTATTCATTTGGCAGGATTAATGCCTCCTTTAGGAGATTTAAATGAAAATTTAGGAAATATTATTGAAGTAGATGGGACGGATAATATTATTAAAGCCATCAATAAATATAATCCTAATTGTCATTTAATTTATGCCTCAACAACATCTTTATATGATTTTTCCTTAGGGGCAAGTACTAAAGAAAAACCTAAAGAAAATGTTTTAACAAGTTATAGTTTAAATAAATTAAAAGCCGAAAATTTAATTAAAAAGCATTTAAAAAATTATACAATTCTAAGACTTCCTCTAGTTTTAAGTGATTTAAAAAGAGAGCCATTTATATATAATATAAAGAAAAATTTAGTTGTAGAAGTAACTACTAATATTGATGCTGCTTATGCTTTTGTTAAAGCTATTCCTTATAAAGATAAATTAAATAAAAAAGTATTTAATGTTGGAATGGGAGAAAATGGTCGAGTTATTTTTAGAGATATTTTAAATAATATCTTAAAATATTATGGTTTAAGTATGACCTATATTTTAAAAAGAGGCTTTTTAGCCAAAAATTATAATAGTCCAATTTTAACTGATAGTGATGAATTAGAAAATATTATTCATTATCGAACAGATACTTTAACAAATTATTATCGAAGACTTAAAACAAAGGGTCAAAAAAGAGTAGTTCAAATAATATTAGCTAAACCAATATTATTTGGTAGTAAAATAAAATTGGCTATAACTAATAAGAAGTAGGGTGATATAAGTGACAGGACTGGTACTAGCCGGTGGAGGAGTAAAAGGATCTTATCAAGTAGGAGCCTATTTAGCCTTTAAAAGATGTGGAATAAAATTAGATGGGGTAGTGGGTACTTCCATTGGTTCTTTTAATGCCGCGATGATAGTGAGTGGTAAAGAAGCGGAACTATATGAATTTTGGAAAAACGTTGATGTTGGAGCCTTACTTAACTTTAATACTAAATATACTGATAGTGTAAATAATCAAGAAAAATTTAAAGAATTAATTTATGGTATTGAACAAATGACTTTAGTTATTAAAAGTAAAGGAATTAGTAACCATAATTTAAAAAATGTTTTAGAGGAAATGATTGATGAAGACAAAATAAGAAAAAGTAGAATGGATTATGGTTTAGTTACAGTTAGAGCTAAAGATTATAAACCCTTATATTTATTTAAAGAAGATATGAAAAAGGGAAAAATACCGGAATATATTTTAGCCAGTTGTAATTTACCCGTTTTTAAATTAGAAAAATTAATTGATGATAATTATTATATCGATGGGGGATTTTATGATAATAATCCCATTAATATGCTTTTAGATAAAGGTTATGATAAAGTTTATTCGGTGGAAGTTCATGGTATTGGCTTTAGTAGAAGAATAAAAGATAAGAGTAAAGTAACAACAATTAGTCCCTCTAAAATGTTGGGAAGTGTTTTAAATGTTGATAAGAAAAAAATTAATGAAAATATTAAATTAGGGTATTATGATACTTTAAAAGTTTTAAAAAATTATGATGGTTACAATTTTATCTTTAAAAATCACCATTTGTTTTGGTATAATATACTCTTAAGAAAGGCCGATAAGGATTTACTTTCGAAAGTTCAAAAATACTTTAAAGCGAGTGATAATAAAGAAACCATTTTGAAATCTTTAGAGTATATTATGATAAAAGAAAAGAAAACATATTTTAATATCTATAATCTTTTTAAAGAAATAAAAGATATTAAGAAAAATACAACTAGTAAAAATTTTGTTTATGAATTTGTGCGAAGTTTAAAAATATTATAAGGAGGTTATTATGGGACGTGCATATGAAGTAAGAAAATATAGTATTCAAAAGACAGGGGCTGCGAGAGGAAAAATATATACAACTTTTGCGAAAGAAATTTATTTAGCTGCTAAAAAAGGATTACCGGATCCAGATGCGAATATTACTTTAAAAAGAATAATTGAAAAAGCAAAGAAAAATCAAGTACCTAGTGATATAATCAATAGAGCTATTGATAAAGCTAAAGGAGTTGGTGGAGAAGATTATCAAGAAGTAACTTATGAAGGATTTGGACCAGGAGCTTCTACGTTGATTTTGAAATGCTTAACTGATAATGTTAATAGAACTGTTGGGGAAGTAAGAGCGGCTTTTAATAAAGTTGGTAAGAGTTTAGGAGTTACTAATTCGGTATCATATAATTATGATTATTTAGGAGTATTAGCATTTTCTAGTGAACATAGTGAAGAAATCTTTGAAGAGTTATTAAATGAAGGTATTGATATTATAGATTTTGAAGATGAAAATGGAGAAATTGTTATCTCAATGCATCCAAATGAGCATGATAAAGTTAAAGATATAGTCGAAAAATTTATTCCGAATGTTGATTATACAATTGACCAAATAGGAATGTTTCCTAAAGAAAAAATTACTTTGGAAGGGGAAGATGCCGAAACTTTTAAAAAATTATATAATATGTTAGATGCGATTGATGATGTAACTGAAATCTATCATAATGTTGATATTGAATTATAAGTTGCTAACTATTAAAATAAATTGTATAATTTAAGTGTTAATGGTGATGGAATTTACAACTCCGGAGTTAAAACGGGTTATTACGTTATAAATAAGAAGTGTATGATAAATTCATAAATTAAGGTGGTACCGCGGAAATAATTCGTCCTTAAGCCTTAGTTTTTGAATTTTTTATTTTTTAAAGGAGATGTTTTAAATGAATTGTTTTGAAGATTTAAAATGGCGGGGACTTATTAAAGATATTAGTAGTCCTGAATTAGAAAAAAAATTAAATGAAGAAAAGTTAACTTTTTATATTGGAACCGACCCGACTGCTGATTCAATGCATATAGGTCATTTTTCTTCCTTTTTGATTGCCTCAAGATTAGCCAAATATGGTCATAAGCCTATTTTACTTATTGGTGGCGCTACTGGTTTAATCGGAGACCCTAAACCATCTAAAGAAAGACAAATGATTACTAAAGAGGAAGTCTTAAAAAATGTAGAAGGATTAACTAAACAAGCCAAAGATATATTTGGTTTTGAAGTCGTAAATAACTATGATTGGACCAAAGATTTAACTATTTTAGATTTTTTAAGAGATTATGGAAAATATATAAATGTTAATTATATGTTAGATAAAGATATCATTAATAGAAGATTAGAATCAGGTATTACTTTTTGTGAATTTGCTTATACTATTTTACAAGGAATGGACTTTTTAGAACTTTATAAAACTAAAGGAGTAACTTTACAAGTAGCAGGTTCGGACCAATGGGGAAATATTACGACAGGTATAGAACTAGCTCGGAAAAAATATGATGTCGAATTATATGGAATGACCATGCCTTTAGTCTTAGATTCTAATGGGGTTAAATTTGGAAAAACTGAAGGTAATGCTTTATGGCTTGATAAAAATAAAACTTCTAGTTATGAATTATATCAATATTTAATTAATACAAGTGATGATATTGTTATTGATTATTTAAAAAGATTAACTTTTTTAACTAAAGAAGAAATAGAAGAAATAGAAAAAAGACATCAAGAAAAACCAGAACTTAGAATAGCTCAAGAAAAACTAGCGGAAGAAATAATTACTTTCTTACATGGTAAAGAGGAGTTTAAAAAGGCTCAAATGATGAGTAAAGCTTTATTTAGTGAAGATATTACCAAACTTTCTAGTGAAGATATTTTAACTAATTTTAAAGATATGGAAAAAATTAAACTAGAAAAAGAAATGCCTTTAGAAGAATTACTAGTTACCAGTAGTATTTGTCAAAGTAAAAGAGAAGCTAGAGAACTAATAAGTGGCAATGCGATTAGTTTAAATAATCATAAGATAACTGATAATATGTATTTAGTTATGAAAAAGGACGCAATTGATAATAAAGTTTATTTAATAAAAAAGGGTAAGAAAAAATATTATTTAGGAATATTTTCTTAAATTTCTAAAAGGAGTCTTTAAGACTTCTTTTTAAAATGGTATAATTAGTCTATGAAAAAAATATGTTGGTTATTATTAATATTACTATTACCTTTAAAAGTTTTAGGATTAACTCTTCCAGAGTTACATTCTAAAAATGTTTTATTATACGACCCAAAGGACGAAAAAGTGCTTTATGAAATTGGTAGTGATGAAGTAATAAATATTGCCAGTTTAACTAAAATAATGACTACCATAACAGCTATTGAAAATATAGATGATTTAAATAAAGAAGTTGAAATAACGGAAGCGATGCTAAAAGAAGTACCAAGTGATGCCTCTGTTGCAGAATTAAAAGTTGGGGATAAAGTAACGATGCTTGATTTGCTTTATGCTTCTATGCTTCCCAGTGGAGCAGATGCGACCACCGCTCTTGCTCATACCATAAGTGGTAATACTCCCGCTTTTGTTGAATTAATGAATGAAAATGCTTCTAAACTTGGTTTAACTAAGACCCATTTTGTTAATGTTACCGGTTATGATGTTGATAATCATTATAGTACTCCTAAAGAAGTTTTAAAAATACTTTTATATGCTTTACAAAATGATTTATTTAAAAGCATTTATGAAACAAAAGAATATACTTTAACTAATGGTTTAGTAGTTAAGTCCACAATTAATTATTATAATCAAAATAATACTTTAGATACAAGTTCTATTATAGGAAGTAAAACAGGTTATACTGATGATGCTGGTTTATGTATGGCTTCTTTAATTAAAGTAAAAGATAGAGAACTTATTTTAATAACTCTAGGAGCTAAAAGAATATGGAGTAGTCCTTATAATATAATTGATGCTTTAACGGTTATTGATTATTTAAATAATAATTATAAGGATGTTTTAATAACTTCTAAAAATGATGTTATAAAAGAAATACCTGTAGAAGATTCTAAAATTAAAAGTTATAAAATTAAAGTTAATGATGATATATATTATTATACGGATGAATTTAAAGAAGATGAATTAAAAATAGAATATGAAGGTAAAGAAAAATTAAGTTATAGAAATAAATTAGGCGAAAAAATTGGAACAGTTAAAATTACTTATGAGGGTGAAGATATTACTAAAGATATTATTTTAAATGAAAAAATAGAGCCATCTTTATTAGAATTTGTCAAAAATAATCCTGTGTATTTAATGCCTTTTGGTATCTGTTTAATTTTAATAATATTTTGTTTGTTTTATCAAAAGATGAATAAGAAAAAAAGAAAATTGACTTAAAGATTGTATAGTGTTATAATATAATGCACTTAAAGAGGGGGTATTTAAGTGGACAGAGCAATAGAATATCAAAGAACTTTAATAAAAGTTGAATCCGCTATTGAAAGACTAAAAAGTATTGGCTTAAATGTTGAGCCATTTATAGAAATAAAAAATAAAATTTTAATAGAAACGGAAACCTCAGTTGAAAAAAGTTATAATTATGCTAATCCAAAATTATCTTTAGGACAAAGTGCTTTTTTAGAACAAGATTATTTAAAAAGCAAATCTAAATTAGAAAGTTTATATAATGATTTATTAAAGTATGAAGTCTATGCAATGGCCGCATCTTTAATTAATGTAGTAAAAAATTTTATTAGTTTAGAAAATAAAACTGATGAAGGTTTTATTGAATGTCGCAAAGAAATATTAACTATCTTAAAAAATTTAAATAATTCTAATACTCTAGATTATAGAGTTGAAGGTCCTATAATTGAAGATATTTATCATATTGTCTATTTATTTATTAAAGAAGAAATAAAATTCTATGGTATTAGTGAAACATTAAACAATATAGATTTAGTTAGTAATGAATTTATTGATAGGGAAGTTTTAAAAGATATGGAAAATATTGATTTAAAAAATCCTAAGAATTTAGCTATTAAAATGACTAAAGATAAGATAGATGCTAAAGGTTTTAATAAGAGTTATGCCGAATTTGATTTAATAAGTACAATTGTTAATTCTAATGTAAATGTAGAAGAGAAGGCTGAAATTTTAAAAGATTTAAATTCTAAACTTATTGAAATAGAAAAATCTTTAGATGATATAGAGAAAAATATTAATAAATGCAAGAAAAATTCTAAATTAAATTTTAGTTATTTAATTAAAGATGTTGGCATATTATTCTTAAACATAACTTTATTAGTAAGTGCCACCATTGGCGGTTTTATAGGATTCAAAAAATTTTCTACTTTCAAAAAATATTTAACTACCACAACTATTTATAATCCTCTAGAAGATAATCCTTATACTATAACGGAAGAATATGAAAAAGATGGTAAAAATAGTTTAGAATTATTAGAGTATGAACCTTGGGAAGAAGCTATAGCTGGTAATGTTAGAAGAGAAATTACAACTTATGATTTAAGTAGCTTAGAAAAACTTTCTTATGATGAATATTTAGATTTAGACTTAGATGAATTAAAAATAGAAGGGAAAACTGTAATAGAAGCTAAAGATAGTCTTACTTTAAAAGACTTATATCAAAACACTTTAAGATTAATAAAAGAAGTTGAAGTAAATAAAGATAAATACGTTGAAGAAGAAAGAAAAGTCGTTCCTGTTTTAGGTTCAATTCTTTCATTATTATTAGAAATTATAATTATATTCTTTATTTTTTCTAAAAGATATGGAAATTATGGTTTTCCTATTATATCTGATTTAAAAAGGGTTTATGATGACATATTGGAGTTATTGCATGAAAAAAGAGATAAGAATATTCAAGAAAAAGAAATATTAAAGTTAGAGAAAAGAATGTTAGAAATAATTAAGAATAATGAAGAAATATTCAAAAGAGTTGAAAGTATTTTACCAATATTAGAGAATAGTCCCGAATATAAAGATATGGCTTTAGATGTTAAAAAAAGATTATCTTTAGTTAGAAAATACTCTCAAATATCAAATAAAAAATAAACTACTTAGCAAATAATAAGTAGTTTTTTTTAAAATATAAATAAAATGGTGCTGAATGACTGAATTGAACAGTCCTCTGGTGCTTACCATGCACCTGTTCTACCACTAAACTAAATCAGCATACCTAAATTATAATATTAACCTTACTTATTAGTCAAGATTATTGCCGAGATTATTTTCATAGAATTTAAAAGAGGAGGGTGTTATGAATAATTTTAATAATATTCCTCCTAATTTATTTTCTTTAACAGCCGTGGCAGTTGGAGCCATTTTAACCGATAATTCAACTCCTAATGAACAAAATGCTTTAGGTAACTGGTTAATGTTAATTGCCCAATATTTATGTACAAATGCGGCGATTGGCCAGCTTCAACAAAGTAATAGTCAAACCCCAGGTTCATTTAGTGAACAAGGAAGTAATAGTAATAATAACAATAATAATGATAGTACTAATACTATTAATATGATGCAAAAAATGGTCGAGGCTATGAGTGTGGAAATAGAAGCATTAAAAAAACAGACATAAGTCTGTAAATAACTAAATGGCGGTTCGTACGGGATTTGAACCCGTGATCTCCTGCGTGACAGGCAGGCGTCATAGACCCCTAGACTAACGAACCATGGTTGCGGGAGAAGGATTTGAACCTTCGACCTTCGGGTTATGAGCCCGACGAGCTACCAAACTGCTACCATCCCGCGATGTTATATTCCATAAAATTAAGTGGCGGAGGAAAAGGGATTCGAACCCCTGCGCCGGTTACCCGACCTTCCGGTTTTCAAGACCGGTCCCTTCAACCAGACTTGGGTATTCCTCCATTTCAACTGGAACAAATTGATTATAACACAAGGAATTGTTATGTGTCAACATTTATTAGACAGAAAAATTTGCAAAAAAGTATTGAAATTATCTTCAAAACACGATATAATCAATATTGTCTTAAGAAATTTAAGACTGTGCCTGCCCAAGTGGCGGAATAGGTAGACGCACAGGACTTAAAATCCTGCGGGCTTAATCACCCGTGCCGGTTCAAGTCCGGCCTTGGGCACCATCTTTTTTGGCTTCATAGCTCAGTCGGTAGAGCAGAGGACTGAAAATCCTTGTGTCGCTGGTTCAATTCCCGCTGGAGCCACCAGAATGTAAACGAATGTCCTTTTTAAGGACTTTTTTAATGAATAAATACTAGTAAACAATATTAATATTATTAGTAAAATAACTAAATTTTTTATGTTGTTGGTTTAATTTTTATAGTTGACATTTTAAAATGCCTTCTTTTATGTTATAATTTTTATGGTTTAACTTGATTTATGGGGGTAGTTTAATGAATGACATAATAAAGGAAATATATGATGAAGTAAAAAGAAGATGTATGTTACCATCTAATGCTTATGGAATTGGGGCTTGGGATCATCATATTGAATTAGTTTATAAAATTGCTATCGAAATTTGTTATAAGTATGGAGCCAAACATGATATAGTTGCTTTAGCGGCTTTATTACATGATATTGCTTCAGTTACTGATAAATCTTATACCGAAGAGCACCATATAATTGGAGCTCAAATGGCCGAAGAATTATTATCTTCTTATCAAATATCTAGAGAAGATTTAGAACTAATAAAAAAATGTATTTTAAATCATCGTGGAAGTAGATTAGTAGAGAAAACAACTCCTGAGGAGATTTGTCTAGCGGATGCGGATGCAATGGCCCATTTTTATAGTGTTCCTTCCTTACTTCGAATGGTTTATGTTGAAAAAAATATGTCTATTGATGAGGGAGCCGAATTTGTTTATAAAAAGTTAGAAAGAAGTTATACTAAATTATCAGATAAAGGGAAAAAAATTATTTTACCTAATTATGAAGCTGCCAAAACTTTATTATTAAAAAAATAATTATTTCTCTTTTTTTCTTTAAAGTTTACATATTTATTTTAATTATTTTAAATATTATTTTGGAATTTATAAAATACATTGTATAATAAAATAAAGAAGGTATAAAAATGAAAGATAAAAAGGGTTTATTAATTGGTCTAGTCTTAACAGTTACTATTATTTTACTAGGGGTATTTATGGGTTTCAAGTTATACTTAATTAATCATTATGGAGCTAAATCATTAGACTATACTTTTGAAGAAATAAGTAATGCTTATAAAATTAGTAATAAGATAAAAGTCCATACTAAAATATTAGATAATACAGACTATTTAGAATATCAAGAAATTAAAATTAGAAATGATTTTAAAGATTATGAAAGTCAAGAAAATAATGATGTTACAGGTAATTATGTTGTTTATACTAATAAAGAAAAAGAATCTTATTTTTCTTTAGGAATTACTGAACCATATTTTGATTTTCTTCATTTAAATGATAATAGTAAAGATTATATTATTAAAAATGTTACTTATAAAGAAGTAAGCGCTTATTTAAAGAAAAATAATGTAACCAGTGATTTAGAATTATTTGCTTTTTTAGCTAGTGATAATTATCAAAAAAATGTTTTTTCTAAAAGTCATGATATAAAAGCTTCATATGCTTTATATAATATAGCTTCTATTATTAATCCTCAAAATAAAAAGATAACTCTTTTAGAGGGTGATTTAAATGGTTATATGTTTATTCAAGATAATAATGTTTATGAAGTAAATATTTTAAAGAATAATAAAAGATATGTTTTTGTCATAACTGGTTATACAGAAGATAAACTAATGGATTTAATTAATACAATTATTATTTCTGATAAATAAAACTATTAAAGTGAACTAATAGTGTGTTTAAAAATTACTAATATATTAGTATAGTTTTCTTATGGAGGAAAATTATGAATCAAGAGAAAATTGGAAAGTTTATTGCCCAAATGCGTAAAGAAAAAAATTTAACCCAAGAAGAGTTAGGTAATAAGCTTGGAATAACGAAAAATGCCATTAGTAAATGGGAAAGAGGCTTAAGTTTAATGGATTTAGCTTTACTTAAACCTTTAAGTGAAATATTAGAAGTATCAATAAATGAAATACTTCAAGGAGAAAAAATAGAGAATAATAAATATTTAGATAAATATGAAGATAATATTGTTAAAACAATAAATTATTCTAATCAAAAAATTACTAAGTATCAAAGAATAATTGCTTTAATTTTAATTATTATGGGTTTAATTGTAATAATTAGTGCTCTTATGATATTTCCTAGTGAAAGTAGTTGGTCTTCAATTTATTCCATTTTTGGTTTATTGCTATTTATTTTAGGCATTTATGTTTTATTAAAATTTAAATGGTATCAAAAATTAATTATTACTTTTTTAATATTTCTAAGTTCGATGGGATTATTATTATTTACGGATTACTTAAATGTTTATTTTAATCATGAATCTCCCATGTATAGAATTAGAACTATTTATGCTGGAGATGTACTTTATACTGATACTTTATTTTATGATACTTATAGATGTTATTTTGATACCGATAATGAATATTTTGTCATTGAAAAAAATAGTCAAAAAGAGATAACAGATTTATTAAATTATTGTAAATAAAATTTATTTAATTCTTCCTACTAAATAGTCTAAAGAAATATGATATACTTTGCATATTGTATAAGCTGTACTAGTAGTTATAAGATTTAAACCAGTTTCATAATGGCTATAAGTTGTTTGGGAAATCCCACATTTATGAGCAAATGCTTCTTGAGATAAGTTTAAACTAGTTCTTATCTCTTTTAATTTGTCGCCAATTTTCTTTCTATCTGTTTTAATAGGTATAAAACAATTTAGAGTCTTATTATCTAATTTTAAAAGATAATCTAAAGAATAATTATAAAGATTACAAAATTTAATTAATTTGTTAAAAGGAATTGGATCACTTGCTGTTTCCCAACCCGAAATAGTTTTCGGACTAACTCCAAAGACAAAGCCTAATTCTTTTTGAGTCATTTCTAATTCTTCTCGGGCATCTTTTAAGTTATTTTCTATCATAATACATTTCACCAATATTAATTTTCCCATTAAAAAATTAAATAACCTTAAAAGTCTGGAAAATAGGTTAAAAAAGTTATATAATAATAGACAGAATAATAAAAGGAGTTTAAGATGAAGAAAGAAAAAAAATTATACCAAATAAAAAATACTAATAATAAATTAAAAGAAAAAATATTTACCACCGTAATGACTATTTTTTTAATAATTTCTTTATTATTTCTTGTTTTAAATTTCGCTATTAATATTATTTTAGCTATACCAAATATATCTCTAAAGTTAATTTCTATTTTAAAAAAGGTATCTACTTTTTTATCGTTTTTTACATTAGGAAGTATGTTTTTAAATGCTTTATTACTTTTAATATGTATTCCTAAAGAAAATAAAAATAGTGATGAATATGATAATTATGTTTTAGTTTCTAAAGAGGAATATAATACGTGGCAAAAAAATAAAAAGTAAATTTATTTAGATTATTTATTATAGAAAGTGATAATATATGAAAGAATAATGACAATTATGTTTTCACTCCTTTTGGGTTTATATATTAGTAAGAAGTTTAGAATTTTTATTACCATCACTAAAAAAACTATCAAATAAATGATAGTTTTAACTTAAACTTTTAAATGTATCTAATATTTTACCATTAGAAGGTTCTAAATAATATTCATATTCTAAATAATTATAATCAAAACTTATTTCATAAACTGTTTTATTATATCTTACTTTATATTCTAGTTCTATATCTAAATCTCTTAGGTCATTTTTAGTAATTTTTAAATCTTTTAAGACAATATCTAAAGCTTTATCTCTTGAAATAATATCATTATTAGAACCATTATCTGGATTATTCTCTTTATTATTTAAATTATTTTCATATAAATATTCATAACGTTCTTCTAACTTATCATAATGGTCTTCTAAAAGTTCATTTTTAAAAATAAGTAATATTAAGCCAATAATTAAAATGATAATAATAACACTCATTAAGATTATAATTATATTTTTGGTTTTATCTTTTTTCATTTTTCACCTCATCTAATTAATTATAACTTATTTAAAAAAAATAAAAAAGTTTAAACTTCTTTATTTTTTTCTAATTAAACTATATTCGCTATCTTCTTTCGAAAGAGTAGCTAAATAATCCCCATAAATATTC
>CANQXB010000011.1 GCA_947627805.1 uncultured Bacilli bacterium | reverse complement strand
GCTCGCCTATATCAATAAATCTTTCTTTTACCCAACTATGACCTATTCCACCTGGATTAGTAGAACTTTTCATCATTTTAGGATAAGGATTAGCACCACGACATCTACTAATCATATAAGTATACATATATTCAGTAAAATGTGTTAATTCATCGAATCTGATAACATCATATTCAGCCGATTGGTATTGATAAACATCTTTTTCACTATCTATATAGCCAAAATCTATAATACTACCATTATTAAATGTCCATACATGCTTACTGCTATTATAAGTGGCAATATTTCTTGGATAAAACTCTAAACTAGTTCTTATCAAAGACTTCTCTAAATCTGGGAAAGTTCTACGGAAAATAATTTGCTTTGATTTATTATACTTTAAAGCATATAACAAAGCATCTATTAATTGTCCGTAACTTTTACCGCCACCAGCTGCACCACCAAATAATGTCTCAAACGCATCCGAATTAATAAATAATTGTTGTTTTTTAGTAATAGATAATTTCATTATTCAACAACATTGATATCAACTTTAAATGTTGTATTTTCTGTTGATTCTCCTTTAGCCAAAGCCCTTTTATCATACATTGTGCCAATAATAGTTGCTAAATGATTTGCAGGTACAGTTCCCTTATCTATTTCTATTTTTAATTTATCCATAGCAGCATCTATTATTTCACTCGCTTTACTTATAAAATCTTCTTTTTTTTGCTCGTATAACTTCGGATTTTCTTCTACTATCTTTTTTACTGTCTTATCACTTATATTAAATTCTTTGGCTGTTTTATTATAGCTATTAGTAAGTGCATAACTTGCAATTACTTTAGCCTTTGTTTTTGTGTCAATTCTAGTCATACACTCACTTTCTTTCTTTTATTCTCTACTAATACCTTTGATAGCCCACATGCAAGACTCTTCAAGTTTAGTTAATGCTAAACTTTTTTCACGACTGTCCTTTAATTCATCCAACATATAATCTGCAACTTTGGCAAAAGCCTCTCTTGTGTTTGCAATTTTTTCTTTTTGTTTTTCATCATTTGAATAAACAGCATTCATTAATTCTTCACCATTCATATATTTTCTCCTTTACAATTAAAAAAAACATATTTCTATGTTCCATCTCCCCGTTAGTTTTTTAATGCTCTTTATAAGCATTGTAGAACAAGTAAGAGGGATAATATCTGAAAGATAAGCTTATTTTAAAAGTTAAAGGTAGATTTATTTTACTTGCTCTACAACAGCCTATAAAAAGACTGTCGATAAATCAGGAATTGTTTTGGAATTTATATTATTCCATAATACCAATATACACCAAATAAATATGCAATAGTGTGCAATAACGTGAAATACTACTTTTTTTTGCCTTTATCATATAAATTATGACATTGTCTTAAGCTATATTTAAACATTTTAGCAATTTCCCGCCACTTCCAATGGAGTTTATCTCTAAAATATACAATACATTCTTCTATCGATTTTGTTTCTAACATTTCTCCTATTTTTTCAATGGCTACTTGTCTATAACCATTGTATGATTCTTTTACTGAATCAAACTCTTCTCTTGTACCATCAGCTTTTATCATTTTATTTAACATCACATCCCCTACAAAATTTGATTTAATTATAATATCTTTGTATTCAATAGCTTTTATTTCAAAAAAGCCTATTTTTAATTTTTCTCCTAATTCTAATAAACGATATTTTAGTTTATTCATTTCCTTTAAAACATCTTCTAAAGTTAATTCCTTACTTGATATCATACTAACCCCAACTTTCTACAATAATGTCTTTTACATACACTCCTTGAATAATCATATCTATTTTTAATTGTGTAAATACTTTTACTGGAATCTTTTTATGGATTTTTATTATATTGTGATAAAGAATATATTCTACTGCGTACTTTTTATATTTATCTAATAAATAACTCATATTAATCTACCTTTTCGACTAAATCAGCTTTTATTAGATCATATAATAAATCAACTTTATTATAAAAATTAGTTTTATCTACTGATTCTAACTCAAAAACAAAATACTTTCTTTTAAATAAAATCCCTTCAATGATTTTTTCTTTTTTAAATCTTAACTTGCACCACCAAGTTGTATTTTCATATTTATTATCAACAAACCATATTTCATTAATTTTGCCATCGTATCTATCATAATAAAACACAGCACCATATTTTTCCAATACTTTTAAATCAACATTATCTTTTATTTTTAACATACTTATTCATCTCCTATTTTTTGTTTCATCTTTATTTTCGTGTATGTTTCTAAAAACAATTTCAAATCTATCCCAATCTCCATAACATGGTCTTGAAATAGCAATGTTTATTCCTTTCATAACCTCGTTGATATAGTAGTCCCTATTATGTGTTAATCTATTTTCAAAATTTTTTAATTCTGTTTCTGTTTCTTTATCAATTTTCTCTCCAATTTCTTCTTTAATATCTTTAAAAAAATCTTTTTCATATTCTGTTTTCATTTCTAATCTCCTATCTTATAACAATTATTTTTGAATTGTTCTTTAGTTAAAATTGTTTCGATTTCATTTTCTTTAAAACAATTATCATTTATACATTTAACATATTTTAAAGGCGGTTCTAAATTAACTTTGATAACCCTACAACCATTAACATAATCTCCAACTTCAATTAAATCTGTAATATTATGGCTTGCTATTATATTGCCTATATTAACAAGTTCTATATCATTTTTGTATTTAATATTAACATTATTATTGCTTTGAAAACTTATTATTTTACCAATTCCTAATTTTCGATTAGTTTTGTTATAACAGTACATCCCTACTTCTAATTTCATAGTTCTAACTCCTTTAATGTATATTCTTTGCCTAATTTCATGCCTTTGTACATCGTATTAGGTTTAAATGGGAACATATCCATCATATCATTATCTTTTGTTTCGATATGAATATACTCTCTACCTGTTGGAAAACCATATTTTTTAATAGATTTTATATTATCTCTAAAAGGTCTAATAACACCACTTAAATATTTTCTTTCGACCTCATCAAGTATTGGTTCTTCTACTTCTAAAGTTAATTTTATTTTATCTTTGCTTATAATAGTATTTAATTTATCTAATTCTTCTTCGTTTAATAAATCTTTTATGGTCATTGACAAATCAACTCCAAATTTTTTTGGCATATTAGTCCAATGTTGTATTTCATATATATGGCATTCTTTTTCTAATTTCATTTTATTTCACTTCCTTATTCAAAATTTTTAAAATCAGTTTTATCATAATATTCATAAAAATCTCCAAGATATTTTTTTAATATCTCATAATCTTGTTTAGGTATTTCTTCATAGTAATAAACATATTTTTTAAATAATTTTTCATTTTCATAAATAACTATTTGATTACAAGCACCATAATCATCTGCCTTGCTAGTTATTAAAAAATATTTTTTATTTTTCATTTTTACCTCTTTCTAATATTTCTAATAATTCTTCATCTTCTTTCATTGATACTTTTCTTACACAGCATTTATAAAATTGCCCTTTGCCATCTCTACCATTTCGTACAAATTCTATTGCTTCATCAATAATCTTGTCTTTTTCTTCTAAATCTACAATAGCATTTGTTATAGTTAACCCTGATATTAATTCATCATAATAGCCTTTAAAGTCTAATTTATCATAAATTAAATCCCGATATGATATACTGCCATTATTTATTGCTTCTGCTAATACTTCAAATACTTTTTTTGTTTGTTCTAATCTTATGTTTCTTTCATGTGCTTTAATCATTTGATATTGTTCAAATTCTCTTACCATCATATTGCCAAAAAGCTTATTTACAATATTATTCATTTCTTTTCTTTCTTTACTCATTAAACCACCCCAATTCTTTGCATTTATTATATATTGCTTGTAATAAATCTAAATAAATGTTATCAAAATTAATTACATCTAATTCTTTATCATTTAATTTAAAAATTAATACTTCGGAATAAAAATTACCTTTACATTCAATAAATCTTTCATATATTAATCTTGTATCACTTTCTAATGACAAATGAAAATCTAAATCTTCCAATGTAATATCTTTATTCATTATTTATCACTCCTTTTAATTCTTGTAATTTATCTAAACATACTCTTGGAGTAATAAGAATTTCTAAATTATTAAAATTTTCAAGCCACTTTTCAAATTCAGTTAAAATATTCTTCAAATTATCAACTTCTCGGCAATAATTAATTGAAAATTTCTCGCCACATTTAGGGCATTTAGTAATAGTTATGCTAGAATTGTTTACCATCTTTTTTAATTCTTCATTTTCTTTTTGAAGTTCTAAAATGTATTGCTCAATTCTAGGCATATCAATTACTTGTTCTAATTCTTTAGTTTGTTCTTCACTCATCTTTACCACCATTTTCAATAAAAGATAAAATCTGATAGCAAATATCTTTAATTGTAAAATCTGTTAAAATTTGAGTATAATTTTCTTTTTCATTTTTATGAAGTGTATCAAATCTTTCGTTACACATTCTTACTTTATTTTCTATAAAAGAAATAATTTTCCTTTTATTAATTGAATTATACAAAATATAACGTTCAATATTTTGTTTATAAAAATCTTTGTCAATTATTACTTTATTATCAATTATATCTATATGTTTTGATAATTCTTCTCTATTCATCTTTACCATCTTTATTAACAAAATCTAGGACTTCTTGATAAACACTAACTTCTACTATTTTATTGCTATGTGTAGCATTCGTTTTTAATAAATCAGTTCCTATTGATTTATTGCATTCTTTTATCTTATCTGCCAAAAAAGAAATAAGTTGTTGTTTTTCAATATAATTATCAAAATTAATTTCTACTTTAGGCTCATTAATTCCATTTATTTTAATTGTAGGTTCATAATAATCATTATTTTCCATTTTATTTTTCCTCCAACTTTTCTATTTCTTGTATAAATTCATCATCAATAGGCATTATTATTAATGGAACTTCATTATTGCTTGAATCACCAACTATTAATAAATCACTTTCTTTTTTGATTTCATAATAGTCTTTGCTATAAATTAATAAATAATATCTAATCATCTTTACTCTCCAACTTTTCTATTTTCTTACCACAAGTAGGGCAATAATTTAAATTATAAGCTTTTGTTGTAATAGCACCAACATGATTTCCTTTAATTGCTCTTTGATTTTTATCCCAAGTATAAACAGAAATTTTAGCAAATATTTTTTCTTTAAAATCTTTATTTTTATGTTCTTGATAAAATTTTATTGTTTCACAAGTTTCACACATTTTCATCTTTATTCTCCAACTTTTCTATTTCTTTTAAAGCCTTATCCATAACACTTTTAATTGCAGTAATATGTTCTTTTAAAATTGTATATTTTTCGTCGGCTTCTTCGTTTAATAAAAAACCTATTTCGCTTAATGCTTCTTTTTTATCCAAATAACTTCTAATTATTTCTTTAGCAATTCTTATATAATGTGTTTTATCTTTCATTTTTATCTAGCCTTTCTTTTAAGCATTTTTGGTTTTTAATAAGTTGATTAATTTTTTCTGCTGGGTTATAAGGTATATCATTTTCAATATCTATTTCTTCTATATCTTCCCACTCATATTTTTCTTCGGGTAGAAATTCCACTTTTGTATTTAAAAAGTCAAATGTATTATTAGATTTTCCAAATGTTTCAAATAAGAATAATATATAACTTTCATCTTCATAATCATCTCTTATTTTATTTAAAGTAAATGTTCGATTTTTATATTTTATTTTTTCAGGTGCTTTATTGTCTTTAATAAGTCCCATTAATTCATAAATTGTTATCATTTTATTTTTCATTATTTACCACTCGTTTCAGTTTTAATTTCTATTGGTATAATTGCATCTGGTCTAAACACAAATTCATAATTATATTTTGAAACTTCGCTAAATTCTAATTGTTCTACTACATAGGTTGTTTCTTGTGCTAGGTATAACATATGTTTTTGGTATTTGTCTTCACCTATTTTACATATAACTTCTAATTCACTATTTAATGAACCACTACCGCCTTGAATACTGCATAAACCTGTCATTGAGAATAAGTAATCACCTGTTCTTAAATTAATAAATGTGATTCTTCTTTTTACTTTGAACTCATCACTTTCTCTACTAATGTTGTAACCTACTGTGTCTGCACTAGTACAACCACTTAATAATAAACATCCTAATACTAATCCAATTATTCCTATTACTTTCTTTTTCATTTTCTATTCCCTCCTATAATCCTGTTTTTATTGCCATGTATACAATGGTTATTCCTATTCCCGCACCAATTAATGCTCCAAAAAAGTTATAATAACCATCCTCTTTTGGTTCGCCATGTTTTACTAGATGCATTCCTATACTAATGGCATTCATACATAAATAAACTATAAACCACCAATTCATTTTCTAATACCTCCCGCCAATAATTAAAATTAATATTGTAAAAATTATAATTACTGCTAATAGTTCAATTAATGTAAAACCTTTATTTTTCATAATAATATTTTCCACCTTCCTAATTCCATTTTCTTCTTCATCTACTACATATAAGTCTGTTCCGAGCATGTCTTGGGTGCTATATTCATTAGATAAGTCATCGATTAAATTATCTTGATATTCACTTATATAGCTCCCGTGTTTGTATTCATAAACTCTACTATCATGCCTTTGCAATTTCTTATATGGTTCACCTTTGGCTAATTTCTCTAATACTTCAAGTAAACTTACCATTTTCATTTTTTCACTTTTACTTTTCATAATAATTGTCTACAACTCTTCTGAATCCATCTGTGTCATAACAATATGGAACATCATCTATAACTTTGCATTTATCACTGGTATAAATCTGTCCATTTAAGGCATATTCGTAAGTAATTGGCTTTTTATTAAGAATATCTACTATTGCCCAGACACAATATATAAACAATGCTATTAAGAAGCCTATAAATACATAACCAATTTTTTCTTCTCTATTCATCAACCATTTTTTCCTTTCTAATTATGTTACTTTGTTTACTTCTAGTCTTTGCACCTATTTTTTGAGTAGTAGCTTTAGTTGGTCTTATTTTTTTTATTTCATACATATTTCCTTTAAATTCTTTAATAATATCAAATATATTTTCTAATTGAGCTGACATACTATCTAATTTTCTTGATGTTTCATCCACTTTATTAGTTAGATCATTTAAAACTTTCATCACTTTTTTATTATCTAGCATTATGTCCTTTGAATATCTGTTATTTAAGTCATCGTTTTCATCTAGTAATCTGTAAATAAAATCGCCATCTTGTTTTTCAATACGATTTAATTTTTCTATTATTTTATTTTTTTCTTCCCCCTGAAACATTTTTTTAAATAGTTTCATAACAACTCCTCATCAAATAAACTTTCTATTTCTTCCGAATTTTCTTCTTGTAATGTCCTTATAGTCTTCTTCAATTCTGTAATTTCTTTTTTTAATTTTGCTATATCTTTATTTTTTTGCCTTATTGATGCACCTAATATTTCGTATTCTGATTTATAATAAGTATATTTTGCAAATAATTCTTCATAAGTCACTTTAGTTTCCCTTCTTTCTCGTATTCTTTCATCATATTTTCAAATTCTATATCGTCAATTGTCTTTATTCCTGCTTCTCTGCATTCAACTTCTAAACCTCTAATAAGTTGAGTAAACTCTTTTGTATTAAGCTCACTTGTTCTTTTATAACAAACCCACCAAGTATAAACACCATTGCTTTTAATTCTTTTAGCATATTCATATTTATTTTGAAAATCTACATTTTTTGGCAATATAACTTCGTAAGGTTGTCCATCTTCTAAAGTAGCTATTGTTCCATAAGATAAATTGATATTTATTTTCATTTCTTCATCCGAAATGGCAAATCCTTTGGACCGATTATATCTTGCTAGTTCATTTACTAATTTATGAAAGTAAGCATTGGCTTTTACACCTCTTAATTTTTTATGTTCCGTTATATCGTAAATTTTATCTTGTTCTAGTTGAAATAAGTTAAAGGCTAATTCTTGTGGAGTACCAGATATGGTCTTTTCCATTTTCTATTCTCCAAAAGGTAAATCACTATCTGATATTCCGGATAAGTCAGCGGTGGCCCCAAATTCTGCAAATGGGTCATCGGTTTCCATTACATCTTGAATTATTTGTGAGTCTGTCATTTTATCTAAATTTTTAAATTCACTTATGAACAAATACCAATATGTGTTTTTATCTTTTTTAGAAAATCTTATCCAAGCCTTTTTAATCAGTATTTTTTCTCTATTATTTACCTCCACACCTTTTCTAAATCTTACATTCATGTATGCTGTTTCGTAGGTTCCATCTTGTTTTTTATTTGATATTCCAAGAGAATACATTGGACCGTATTCTCCATCTTTTCGGAATATCATAATTGGTTTTTCAATTTCTATATTCATTTACTACCCCACCAAAATTTTCATTATTTCGGTTAATTTATTCACTCTTTTTACTAACTCAGTTTTAGGACAATTATCTTCTAATTTTTTTGAAATTTCTGCTACTTTGTTCTTGCAAACCTCTTTTACATCTTCATTTAATAAGTTTTCAGGATTTGCATCACCAGAACAAAGTACAGAAGATTCAAGATAGAAGACTGGGCGAACCGCATACGTATTGTTCACACAGCCGTTGCTGCTCAAGTTGCCGTCCGTAACCACAAGCCACGCATAAGCATAATCATCATTATCATCAGTTGCATCTGATTTGGTCCAATACCAATAATCACAACATTTTACTTCATTAGGTAGACTTTCTACTTCTTCTTTTGTTAATAAAGTAACTTCGCCATCTACATCCAAATCCTTTAAAAAGTTTGGTAAGATTACTTTGTAAATATATGAGTTTTCCCATACAAATGGTGGTCTTATACAATCACTATGTCTTACTTCTTTACCATTTCTATACCAGTCATCTTCACAATATTTTTTTATTCTTTCTTCATCTAATACGTTTTTTAATAATAATTTTGTTTTTCCTTCTTTTTCTTCTAATACATACCAATCTAAATCTTTAAATTTTATCTCTTTCATTTTTTAATCATTCCTTCCTTTACTAGCTATAAAATTTACTTTTTCGGCTATTACCACAATATCTTCATTATTAGCATTTTCTAATCTTCCCCTAACTCCTATTACATCTCCTTCACGACAGTATTCCACTGTTGTTAATGCTATTCCGTTCCATAATACGCATTTGATAATATCTGTTTCGTATTCACCATACATATTTTTAAATGTTCTAGGTATTTTTAATTTTAAATATGTTATTTTTTTATCATCATCTATTTTCTCTAATACTGGAGTCTCGGCTAATCTTCCAACTAAAGTTACATAATTCATATTAATTCACCTTTTCAAAATCCATTTCGTTTGTTTCTAAAAATGCTCTTAAAGCTTTCATTTGCGACATTGTTCCAGTAATCTTTAATGTGTATGTTACTGTTGGTTCTAAATCTTCATTTTCGACTTTTTTACTTATAAATTCTTCAGTTTTTTTAATTTTTATTTCTTCTTTAACTTCATTAGATTTTAACAATGCTTTTTGTTGCTCTATTAATTGATTGTTTTTTAATATTGCATTTTCTAATGAAAAATCTTGTAAAAAAGTATTTTTAAGTTCTAATTCAAATTCACTATTAAGACTTTCAATAGTTTTTAAACCATTTCTTACCTTATCTCTTATTTCGATAATTTCATTTTGAATTAGCGAAGATGTATTGTCATCTTTCCAACTTCCTTTATTGAGCCACTTTTCGTTAAAGATTTTTTCAAAAGGAATTAACTCTTTAAGTTCTTCAATATTAGCATCATAAATCTTTTTGGCATTAACTTTTCTTTTTTCTTTTTGAACTTCCTCATAACTCTTTATTTGCTTATCCACATAATCAGCTGTTTCCTTTAAGATTTGTTCCGTTTCTTTTGCAGTTTGCTCAAATAATTCTATTGGCTTTTTAAACTCGGAAATCGTTTCTTTTCTATAATCTGATATTTTCTTTATTGCTTTATTAATAGTTGCTCTTTCACTTTCAGCTTCTTTTATTTGCTCATCTGTAAATATTAATTTTGAATAATAATCTTTTAATTTTAAAGCGAATTCTTTAACTTCGTTAATATTATTTTCTACTGTTGTTGTTCCAACAATTTTAACATCAATTTCATTTTCTAAAACTGGCTTTTCTATATTCATTAAAATACCTCCTCTTTTTGTTTAGATTTTTTAAGTTCAAGTATTTTTACAGCTTCTTTTAATTGTGCTAAATTTAAATCTTTACTACTTGTTACTTTAAAATGTTTATTTAAATCTTCATAATCAGTTCCAGTTTCCGCAATTAAACTATCTACTTTAGACATATAAATAACTTTTAATTCTTCTTCGGCGACATTTTTTTCAACTGGTTTTTCTCTATTTTGCATATCACTTTCAGCAATTTCCAAAGCATTAATGTATAAATATCTTCTCAAATAAGTTATTTGTCCACCCAATGCTTGAATTGGAGAACATCCAGATATTTGAGCCTCAGCTACTGGTACTGAAAATACAACCTCATCAGATATATTTTCAATGTTTATTATTTTTAGTGTAGCTTCTTCTTTGTTTAAGTTAAAAATACTTGTCAATTTATTTTCTTCAAATAATTTATTAACTATTGGTAAAAAATCTTTTAACTCAAAATATTCATACTTTGAATAACTATTCTTACCACTTTTTGCAATTTTTTTATCTCCTAATATTGCCCTACATTTTTGTAATTTTTCATATACACTTTTTATTTCTCTTTTTGTTTCTACTTTCTTTTCTTCCATTTCTATTTTTCCCTTTCTAAAATGTATTTTTTATAACTGATGCCATTATGTACCTTTTAAAAATTCTTTGGCTTCTCTTATTTTTGGTGGATTAAATATATTTTCTATCATTTTCTTTTCAGTATCTGATATCGTTATTGTTTGAACTGACTTTAAAAAAGTGTTATAAAATTTATCGAAATCGCTATCAGTCATTTGGTATAACATTGCTTTCTTTTGACTTGTAAAATCCCAATTATACTTTTTACTTTTACTTTCTATGTAATTAATAGCGGAGCATCTATCTTCATGACTATGACACTCATTTATGTTGTTAAAAGGTCTTTTACAAAATTTACAAAAATGAATTAATTTGTTAAAGTCTACTTTTTTGTATTTTTTGGTTAATCCGCTAACCATTGTCATTAATTTTGGTGGTACATATAGGAATACTTTGTCAGACAATAAATTATCTAAATTTCTATTAACATCATCGTAATCGTATTCACTTAACACTGATGACCATTCTTTAATTAAGTCCTCGCTAAAATTTTCTTTGGGATAATTTAATGCCAATTTTTCAAACAACATATCAATTTGTTTTTTGTTCATCAAAAACACCTAATACCCTTTCTCTAGCTTCTTTATTCTTTTTGGCTATTTCTTCAGCGGTGCTTTTTTGAGCTTTTTTGTTTTCTAACTTTTCCCAGATAATTCCTTGATAGTTATTGGCGATGCAATCATCTATCAAAGAGACTACATTTTCTATTCCATAAGTTTTAGAATTTTCTTCAATTTTTTTTAATAAAGTATTTAAACCAATTTCTGTATAAGGCTTTCTTTTTTGCTTTTTATATTCTAACCATTCTAATACTTTATTTTTTAATAATTCATTATTATATATAAACTTAAAATTAGAAATATAAAATATAAAACTTAAAATACTTGTTTTGTTTTTGTTGGGTTTTTCTTCGGTTAATGTTTCGGTTTCTTTTTGGTTTTCTTTCGGTTTTGTTCCGGTTCTTCTTTTTGATTGATTTTTACTATTATCTAATTGATGACTTAAAGTATTAAAAATAGCTTTATTATGCCCTTCTAAATTTGGCTCTATTTCTTTAAATACGTAGTCTACTATGGAACATAAAATATCTTTTTTATCTTTTATAGGAATAGTGTCTATTAACTCAAAATAATCTCTATAAAATGTAAAACTATTAACGTTATTTTTCATCTACTCTCTCCTATTGCTCTACCAATTACCCCTGATTTGTGTTATAATTAATACGTTAAATTTTTATTTAACATATTGTTTTAGATACTGACTTTGTTTCTTATTTTTGGTGGTCAGTATCTTTTATTTTGTCTTCTAAAAATTCATAACTAAGTTCAGCTACTATTGCCGCTATTAAAAATGTTAATATTCCAAAGAATGTCCACTCGGCATTAAGTTTAATTACTATAATTGTTAAATCATAAAGTATGAATGCTAAACTAGATATAAATAATAGAACTGCTACTATAAGTGTTGCTAATTTCTTTTTGCTATATTTTTTCACTTTAACTCCTCTATTCTAAATTTTTTAATAATTCACATATCTTATCTATTTTCTTTGCTGCATCTTCTTCATTTATAGGATTATGAACTATTACTTTTAATTCTTTGTTACAGTTCATTTAAAGTCCCCTCCTATATGTAACTTATGTATTTTGTTTTGTTTGGGTTTATATACCTGTTACAGCAGGTTTTAATTTGATTTGTTGTTACTCCTAATATATAATTGCTATTAGGAGGTGAAATATGTATAAATACGAATTTGGAATTGGTTCTAAAATTAATGTTAAAACCCCTAAAGTAAATAACATTAAAGACATAAAATTCAATTCCGAACAATCATCAGAATGTATCAAAAGTTGTTATGAGTATCCAAATGGTCTTGTATTAAAGATAGAACAATATGCAGACAAAATCATTTGGGAAACCAACAAAAAATTAATACTACTAGATGATGGTAAATTCATATTCGAAGATTAAGCATTTGCTTTTCTTCTTTTTTTGTTTAACTTTAAGTGTAATATAGTCTTTAGTTTGCACTATTTTTGTGTTTCCATATTTACTTACTATTTTTTCATTATCTTTTTTTACTAAACTAATCATAAACATTCCTCTTTCTTAAAATCATTAAGACTTATTTGCTATTGCATTTTGCAATACGTTGCTTAAAAAAAATTCAAACAAGTTCCAATTCAAGTATTCGCTTAATAAAAATGCTTGTTCTAAACTCAACTTATTTGGATGATATTCATATTCCCTATAAGTCGGCACGGATACTTCAAGCAATTTTGCACAATCCTCTTGACTTTTCTTTTGTTTGAATCTTTGCAATTTTAATTCTTCGCTTAATGAATTAATTTCATTTACTTGCATTTTATTTCCTCCTATCTATTACCCATTATATATTGCACTTTGCAATATGTCAAGCGTTTTTTGCAAAAAGCAAAAAAAATATTGCACTTTACAATATAAAATGATATAATTTCTACTATAAAGAAAGGAGTAAAACATGCAAAATTTTTTTGCTAAAAACATTAAATACTTTCGTCAAAAAAAGAATATTGACCAAAGTGTCATGGCAGAAGATTTAGGTGTTGCACAATCTACATTAAGTTGTTGGGAAAACGGATTAAGAACACCTGATTTAGATATGGTTGCAAAAATAGCGAAATATTTAAATGTATATGATGATTTTATTTCAAAAGATTTAACGGATATTGATAATATTCAAAAATTCGATGAACTGGAATTATTATTTGATAAGCATAAGGATATATTAACAGATAGTGATAAGAATATAATTAAGACAATCATTGAAGAAAGAAAAAAAGAAATTGATAAGGAGTTAGGAGAAAATGATTAAAAATATTATAGATTTTATCTATTATTTTGCTTTAATTATATTCGGCATTTTTATGCTATTAAGCTTTATATTTGGTATTGTTGGTTCATTAGTATATAAAAAAAGATATGGTCATCTTCCAAGAGGTCAAGGATATGGAAAAGATTAACTAATTATACAAGGGGTTAAAAAAAATATGAATTAAAAAAATCAATGGCATAATAAAAGTTATAGTCACTTTATTATATATTCTTATGTGTCGGCTTTTACTATTTTACAAAATCAAATAAATAAATTAAATTAGAATATATGTGCTTAATATAAAAAATAAAAAGGGAGAACATTGATTATGATAAAAGATTTGTTAGACAATTATTTAACACAAAAAGAGGTTCTAGTATATTATAATGCAAATGTCACTTACCAATTGTTGCCTACAGGAATTAATGGGTTTGTATTCAACTACAAAGGGATAAACAATATTATAATAAACAATTCACTATCCTATTACAAAAAAAGAAAAACATTGCTCCATGAACTTGCACATATTGAATTAAATCATCTATGTCAAACGGACAAAGATTTACTTGCTCTTTATATTGATAAATATGAAGATGAAGCTGACAAGTATATTAAATTCTTATTAGAATAAAAAAATCCCCTACTTGCTGTAACAAGTAAGGGAAAAATGAAAACCCAAACAAAACTACAAATTATAAAAAAAATTGCTACATATATAGGTTTTCGTATATATTGTAGCATAAATATTAAATAAATGAAAGGAGATTTATGAAAGAAGAAAAAATAGCTGCAATATATATAAGAGTTTCTACAAACGACCAAACCGAATATTCACCTGATGCGCAACTTAAAGCAATTAAAGAATATGCTAGAAAAAACAATATTGAGATAGACTCAAAATATATTTTCAAGGACGAAGGTTTTAGCGGTCGTAAAGCCGAAAAAAGGCCAGCATTTATGAGAATGATTGCAACAGCTAAAACAAAACCAAAATCACCATTTAATATGATATTAGTGCACAAATTAGATAGATTTGCAAGAAATCGTGAGGACAGCATTGTGTATAAATCATTATTAAAAAAAGATTGTAAAGTAGATGTAATATCTATTACCGAAAACTTTGGTGATGATAAATTTTCAGTAATATTAGAGGCTATGCTTGAGGCTATGGCAGAATACTATTCTCTTAATTTATCAGATGAAGTAAAAAAAGGAATGGTTGAAAAAGCAAATCGTGGTGGATATCAAACAAAAGCCCCTTTCGGGTATAAAATGATTGATAAACAATTAATACCAGATGAAACCAAT
Source organism: uncultured Bacilli bacterium (assembly GCA_947627805.1). GTDB lineage: Bacteria > Bacillota_I > Bacilli_A > RF39 > UBA660 > SIG200. The sequence continues at coordinate 1,079 of CANQXB010000011.1, read as the reverse complement.
TCTAAAATTGTTAAAATGATATTTTCCGATTATCTTAATGGTACAAGTTTTAAAGAAATTGCTAGAAAATTAAATAAATTAAGTATTAAAACTTTAAGAAATAATAAATGGGAAGTTAGAACCGTAGAATATTTATTAAGAAATCCAGTTTATAAAGGTTATACTCTATGGACACTTAATTCTAAAAATAGTTGGGATTTTAAATTTAGAATTAACAATGGAATACTAAAAAAAAGTAATCATGAACCACTAATAGATGAAGTTACTTTTGATAAAGTTCAAAAACAAATACTTAAGAAAAAAGAATTATATAAATCTACAAGCACTAGTAATTTTAGCTGGATTAGCAGATTAGTAAAATGTAGTAACTGTGGTTCTACTTTAACTACAATGAAAAATGCATTGCAATGTATAGGATATTCTCATGGTACATGTGAAGAAAGTCATTATATTGCTTATTCTAAAATATGCCCTGCTATTTTAGAACAGTTAAAAAAGGATTACAAAAACCCTATAAATATTAAATTTAGTAAACGAATTTCTAAAAATAAAGAAGCGAGTGAAAAGGAAATATTAATTGATAGTATTAAAAAGTTAAATGAAAAATTAATAAGATGCAAAAATTTATATATTGAGGGCATAGACACTTTAGAAGAATATAAAGAAAACAAATCACAAATAGAAAAAGAAATTAATGAAAAAAACGATTTACTTAAAGCAATGCCATTAGATAATGAAATTAAAGGAAATAAAGAAATATCTATAAATGTTAAAAATGTATACGATTTATTAACTGATAATTCAATAGATATGAATAAAAAATATATTGTAATTCATGAATTAATAGATTATATTATATATGACAAGAAAAATGAAACTATAGAAATATTTTACAAAGAATAGGAGGTATAGCATTTGCACTTTGCACCGCCAAATTGCGTTAAAAGAAGTTTGGCCATTCTTAAATCTTTTTTGCTAATACTAATGGGATAATTAGTATGTTTAACATATTTAAACATAGATATCACCTCTAAATTCTTCCCATGGCCAAGGACTATCAATCCATTTAAATTCTTCCC
>CANQXB010000010.1 GCA_947627805.1 uncultured Bacilli bacterium | reverse complement strand
CATCAGTGGCTTTCTATTTAAAAAATATCATTTTTATAAAATATTGTCAAGCGATTTTAGGAAAAAATCCTAATTTAATTCGATTGAAATTAAGTTAAATTTCATTACATAATTATTGCCATAATCTTAAAAAATATAGTAATTTCATAATTATTTAACTGTTTTCTCAACATTTAAAAAACCACCGAAGTGGTTAATATCTATTAAAGTCCTGTCGTAATACCTATTGCACCATTTAATGCTGATTGACAAGTACTACCATTTACATCAACTACACATTGAAGACATACATTATAACCAGTGTTAGCATTTTTATCAACAGTAATTAATTTTACAGCACTAAATAATGCACTAACGATTGTTGGAATAAAGAATACTACAACTGCTGCCACAAATCTTTTAATTAATGTTGATACTGATTTGTTGATAGCCTTTTCATCACTTGATACAACAGCTTTTCCTAAATCCACCATTCCTAAAACAATTAATATAAGGGGAATAACTATTTTAAGAATTAAAACAACATAACCTAAAATTTGCCATAAATTTGAAGTTTCTACACAAAAATCTCCTAATAACATTTAAAAAACCTTCTTTCTCTTTTTCTTCTAATTAAATTTTATCTAAATAATAAGAATATGTCAAGAAAATAACCTTTTTTTTACTATTATTTACCACATTTTCTCATTATCTACTTCCAGTCTCGAAAATCCTAAAGCAATTAAAAATTCTTTAACCTTTTTATTATTATCTAATTTTTCATCTAAACAAGGAATATTAAAGAATACTTTACTGCCACTTTCATATTCGAAATCTTGAACATCATTATTATTTAAAACACTTTTATTTAAAACTATTTTTTTATTTTTTAATTTTTCAAAAATTTTTCTATCGTGACGAATTAATTTGTTTAATTTAATAATACCTGGCTCAATTAAATAAATTATTTCTGTACAAATAGTTTCCGGCCCATCATTTAAATCTACTAGTATTACTTCTTCATCACTAAAGTTAGATATTTTAAAAGTAGCATTCATAAAATCGGCACTTTCTAAAGTATTGTCATTAAAATATTCAAAGTCCGTACTATTTATTTCTAAAGCTTTAACTTTATAAGCTTCTTGTAAATGTTTTTTTAACATATAGATAAGAGTTGTAGCTCCGGCATGCTCCGTTACATTTTTAAAGCCAATAACTCTTTGCTCTATTTTAACATTATTTTCTTCTTGTTTTTTAGCTTTCATTCCCATCATCGGAGCCCCGGGATTCAAATTTTGATATCCCGCTACATCTTTATAGGAATTAGGGTTATCAATTAAAAAGGGAACAGCATCAATACTTCTAGTAAAATTATAAATACCAAAAGAAACTAATTGAGACAAATAATTACCAGAATTAACAGTTGGGGAGTCATCAAGTAACAAAATAACTTTATCCATTTCAAAATTTAAAGATAATTCGCGCATTACATTAGCATTTTCATAATTTTTAATGGCTGTTATATCAATAATCATTTTATTATAGAAAAAATTACTAAATTGATTAACTAAATCTTGAACTGTAAATTCTCCAGTTACCATTTTAATAACATCAATATTTAAAGTACCAATTAAAGTTTGATACTTATTTGCCACAATTACATTCATAATGCCTCCTTAACTAGCTCTTATTCCTTTAGTTTCCCCAGTTATTTTAAAGGTAACTATATCACCAAAAACAGGAATACTAAATTTAAAAAACACTTTAACAGTTACATAATTTCGGTTATTTTTACTTGTTGTTTTCAAACAATAAAAATATTTATCTTTACCATTACCATTATTAGTATTACTTTCGGTAAGAGATGCTACTCCTACTTCATCACTTTCACATACTCCTTGCGTATTATAACCATTTTTCTTTAGAAAATTATTAATAATGTTTATAGATTGCTCATTAACACCTTCATATTTTTCTAAAATAAACATGGCTTCATTTTTCATTTTATATGCTTTATTATAAGTAATAGCTACGGTAATAAAAGCCGCAAATATTAAAGTGAAAAATAAAACAGCTTTAAAAATTGTCTCTGAACCTATTGCTTCTCTCATAATCTACCTACAAAAATAATATCCTTGTTGAACCACTAACTTTAAAATTGAAGATACTTCTCATAATCGGAATATCTAATTGATAAAACAAAACAATATCATAGTAAACCATATTAGGTAAGTCTTCTTTAGTGGGAGTACATTTAGAACCCCGGCATTTTTCATTTAGGTCATTATCAAAAACTTCAGATACGACACTATAACCCACACAATAAGCGGCGTTTCGACCTGTACTATCCAAAACACCATTTCGATTATAACCTTGATATCCAGCCGGACAATCGCCCGTTATACGATAACCAACTTTATTAAGTTGCTCAGCAATGAGTCTATTAGTTTCATCACTTAACGCAAAAGAAGAAGAACTTCCTGCAGTACCTTCTGTTTCGATAATAGTTATAATTTCATCTTTTACTCCATAGGCTTTTGCTCTATTGATAGTTAGACACATAATACCTGTAAAAAGTAAAATAAAGACTATAACAATTTGAAATATTGGTATACCACCCATTGCTTCGCGCACTTATCTCACTTCCTTAGCCTTTCCAAACACACTCGAATTCTTGTTTAGGGTCATCCCTTAAATGGCATGTCACTGTTTCACAAAAATTACCACCGCATTTTTCACAAATTGCTCTACTGCAATCGGCATTCATGCTATAGTTTCTTTTAATCATAGGCCACAATGTAAAGTAAAAAAAGGCCATAAAGACCCCGACAGCTAATACTACTACAACTGTAGCATTTAACATACCCGTTGACTCTTTCATAAATTATTAATTATTCGCCGCCTGAACTTTTAGATTGAGTACATTGTTTTTGGTTTGTAGAGCCACTATCAGCATCAGTAAATGTACATGAACCACCACCACAAGTAACTGAATTTCCATCTTTATCAGTCATTGTATAAGTATCACCATTTGATGCACTACAAGCACTTGTTAAAGTTAACCCTGTTTTGATAGTAGGCCAAATAATTAAATAAAAGAACGCCATTAATGCTGCAATTGCTACAACTGTAACAACTGTCATATTTAATTCACCAGTCGCTTCTTTCAAATTTATCTCCTCCTTTATTTTCTATTTTTATTATACCTAAATATTTAAAAAATAGCAATTATATTTTACAAATTAAAATAAAATTACTATTTCTTAACAAATAAATGTCAATTAAATATTTAGTTGATTATTAATATATTATTTAAATTTCATAACAAAAAAACAATAAGTTATAACTTCCCTATTGTTTTTAAAAAATCCTTACTTTTTAAATATAAACCTGTATAATCATCATAATAACTAGTTAAAAAATTATTTATTTCTTCTTTAATATTATCTTTAATATTAAGTTTACTAATACTTTTTATATCGACTAAATAATACATATTAATTACTTTAATAATTGATAAAGGCATAATTCTTTCACCCTTATAACAATTCTTACAAATAAGGCCACCCCGTTCACTAGATAAAGTTACTATTTCTTTTTTATTACCACAAGAAATACAACTAGTTACATTAATACCTACTCCTAAATAATCTAAAAGTTTTACTTCCAAAATATTAGTCATGATTAAAGGATCTTTACCTTCTTCAATCTTTTTTAAAGTTTCAATATAATCACTATAAATATTATCTTCTTTTACTCCTTTTAAAACTTGACTAACTAAATCAGTTAAATAAGAAGCATAACTAATTTTAAAAATATCACTTCTGATATTTTTAAAATCATTAATAATATCAACTGATACCAGAATCGAAAGTTTATCTTTCTTATAATATAAATTAAAGTAACCATAACTAAGTTTCATAGTTACACTACGAAGAGGACTTTTAAGACTCATGGCCCCTTTACAAATAAGGCCAATTATCCCATGTTCTTTAGTTAAAACATTAATAATTTTTGAGGTATCTCCATAAGGAGTTTCTTTTAAGATAATACCTTCGACTTTTTCTAACACTTAAAATCACTTCTTACTTACATTTTTTATAATTTAAATAATCTTCTACTTTACCACTTTTTTTAAACTTTTCCCAAGCTTCTTTTTTATTCATTTTATTCACCTTCCTAATACTATAGTGGTGAATTTTAATTTTTTTTATTCATAATCAAAGAAACCTAGTTCTTTTAAATAACGCTCTTTATCTTTCCAATTTTCAATTACTTTAACATATAGGTCTAAATAAACTTTTTTACCGAGCATTTCTTCTAAATCTTTTCTAGCACTCATGCCGACTTTTTTAATCATTTCGCCACCCGAACCAATAACAATCTTTTTAATGCTAGGTTTATCGACAATAATATCGACACTAATACTCATCAAATCTTTTTTATCTTCAATATGATGAGCATGACAAGTAATAGAATGAGGAACTTCATCTTGCGTATTTTGTAAAAGTTTTTCTCTAACTATTTCCCCAGCCATAAAACTTAAAGAACTACTTGTAACAACATCATCTGGGTAATAACAAGCATCATCTTTTAAATATTTTTTGATAACTTCAATTAAATGGGTAATGTTATCATTTTCTTTGGCAGAGATAGGAACAATTTCCGAAAAGTTATAATCTTTATATTCATTAATGGCTAAAATTAAAGTCTCATTTGAAACTTTATCAATTTTATTAATAACTAAAATAACAGGAATCTTATTGGTAAGTAACGCATCCATTAAAAATTTGTCGCCTTTACCAATTCCCGCTTCAATATCAACTACAAGTAAAACTAAATCAACATCTTTAGTTAATGATAAAGCTTGTTTATTTAAAACTTTTCCTAATTTATTTAAAGGTTTAGATATTCCCGGAGTATCAACAAAGATAATTTGAAAATCTTTTTCATGATAAATTCCTTCAATAATATTTCTTGTTGTTCCAGCAACATTGGAGGTAATCGCGATTTTTCTTTCCAAAATAGAATTTAAAAGAGTACTTTTACCAACGTTTGGTCTACCTACTATACTTACAAATCCGCTTCTCATAATATCACCTTAAAATATTGTCACAAACAATTTGATGAAATGGGGAACAAAAATTATTAAGTTAACAATAATAGCTAGAACCGTCATAATTCCTGTCGCCGCCGAACCACAATCTTTAGCAACCTTAGCATATTCATTATATTCTTGCGTAAACATATCGACTGTAGCTTCAATAGCGGTATTAATAAGTTCAACAATACTAATAAGACATAAACTTCCAAAAGAAATTACCCAATCTAAAAAACTAATATCAAAGGCAATTCCCATAATGATTATTAAACAAGCACATATCGCCTCCAGTAAAAAGGATGATTCATTTTTAATACAATAAGATAATCCTTGACAAGTATACTTACATTTATTAAATATATTTCTTATTAAACTAATTTCTTTCTTTTCTTGTTTTTTCGTCTTCATCTAACATCTTCTCCTGTAAGGCAAACATAACTTTTTCCTCTTCTTCATTCATATGGTCATAACCTAATAAATGCAAAATACCATGACAAGTAAGAAAAGCTAGTTCTCTTACCTCGCTATGACCATAATCAGCTGCTTGCTCTAGCATTCTGGGAATACATATATATATTTCTCCCAAATACCGCATATTATTATACACTACTTCCCCTGTTTCTTCAAATGCAAAACTAATTACATCTGTAATTCTATCGATACCTCGATAATTTTTATTTAATTCTTGAATTTTTTCATTTCCCACTAAAACAATACTTAAAGAAGCATTTTTTATATGCTCATGTTTAAATATTCTTTTAATTAAACTATCTAGGTAACTATAATCATTATTATAACCATATTCATTAGTAATCTTATAATCTATCATCTAAATATAACTCCCCATAAACCTAGTAAATAAATTCCGGCTAGAATTATTACTACTACCCACAATATATTATAAAAAGCATCACTCCGCATAAAATCTGGAAGTCGGCGACTAATGGCCGAAAGCCCAATACAAAGAAGATAACCTATTAAACCTCCTAAAGCATTTAAGATAACATCATCTATATCAAAACTTCTTCCTATTTGCAGTTGCACAAATTCAATGGTTAAACTCGTTAAAATAGTGGTAATTAAAACCGGCCATAAATTTTTCGGATTAACATATTCACCAATTAAAAAACCAAAAGGAATAAAAATCAAAATATTACCAATAACACTATAATTGAACATTTGCGTTCCAAATTCATAACGCATTATTTCCGAAAAAGGAACTAAATTAATGCCACCACTACTATTAAGTTCCGTCATTGTTAAAATTTCAAATAAAAGCCAAATATAAATAATGGCAAATAAATAACTTAATTCTTTGTGTAAACAAAAACGTTCCCGATGATTACGTAAATAGAAAAAGCGAATTAAAGAAATAGCGACAATAAAGACTACTAACATAGGCCAAATATTATTAATTATTTTCCCTATCAATGTTTGAATCATCTTCTAGTCCTCCTATTCCTTCTTTAACCATGCCAATATTTTCTTTTGTGACAATAAATACTTCTAAATATATTGTACTATTATTTACTTCTTTTTTCAAAACTTTTTTGGTGATAATTTCTTCATCTTTTCCTAATTTTAAATTAACTTTTTCTAAAGCTAAATTAATCCCTTTATTCATGGCTTCTTTTTCACTTAAAACTCGGGTACTTTCTTGATATTCTTTTTCTTTAATAAAGTTAATTTGAAAATCATTTAACTTATATAAAACAATTTTTTGAATTTTTTTCTTCTCAATTCTACTTTTAAAAATAGAATACTCATTATCATTTAATTTGATACTTAAATTATACCTGTTTTTCCCGGTATATTCAATATAATATTCTCGAAAAGGAACTTCCACTTTGGCTTTATACCAAACTTCCCCATAAACTTCGCCACTAGCACAAGTCGTATTTTTAATTTCTTCATTATGTTTAATCGCGCCACTTATTAAAGTTTCACCTTTTAAAACATAATCATTTACTTCTTTTAAAGCTACTCCCCTATATAAATTCATACTTATTATTTTAGCATCTTTCTTACTTACAATATCACATTCATTATTTTTATCATCTTCTTTAAAATTTGTTTTTTCCGTTACATTGACAACCATAATTAAACCATCATATTTAATTTCTAACCATTCTAAAGTATCTTTATTTTTATCTAATATATCTTGAACAATATTTTCAATATCGTGATGTCCCTTTTTAAAAGTCATTTCTTTTAAACCATAGTTCTTTAATTCATTTTTTAATAAAGCACGAATACTTTCTTTATTACTTTTTATATCAATTTTAAAAACCATTAAGTTAGCTAAAAGTAAAATAATAATACTTAAAAGAGAACTTAAAATAAAAATAATATATTTAGAAAATAATTCTTTAATTTTTAAAATTCCACTTTTAGCATAGATTTCTATTTTATAACTCACTAAATATTTTTTAATTCTTTGATAATCTTCATAATTTGTTTTAATTAAAAGATGCTCTTTTTCCCGTTTATTATCATAAATAGTTACTCCTATTTCATTTAGTCTAATTAAAGTATTATAATACCTATTTGTTTTTATTTTAATCCATAGTATTTTACTCTTATTCATCTTTAAACTCCACTTTTAAAATTTCCCCATTTATAAGTAACTCTTGTTTAGTCATCTTGCCAACTCTTAAATTAACTCCCTCAATTAAGACTAATTTTTTTCCTATTTTTAAAACAATTTTGGTATCACTTAATTTATTTAATTTTGTAAAATTAAAAACATGCAAAGTATCTTCATATATAGTTATGAAGTTATCTAAATCATATAAAAAATTTTCCATATAACTTTTAAAATGCAAATTTTTCATCACTTAATTATATTCTTAAGAAATATTAATATAAATAAAAAGAGATAAGTTTAATTTCTTATCTCTTAACTTAATTTTTCTTTAACTAAAGCACTTACTTTTGACATATCGGCATTACTTAAATGTTCAGAAACGTATTTCATAATTTTACCCATGTCTTTCATACTACTAGGATTAAGTTCTTGGAAAGCTTCCAAAATTACTTTACTTATTTCTTCATCACTAGCTTCTTCAGGAAGATATTCAGCTAAAATACTAATTTCTTTTTTTAAATCTTCCGCAGTTTCTAATTTACCTAAATCGGTATATTCTTTTATCGAATCATTTCTTTGCTTTACTTGTCTTTTTAAAACACTTAAAACGATTTCATCATCAATTTCTTTCTTTTGATTAATCCCTTCCAGTTGTAAAGCACTTTTTAACATTCTTAAAACCGATAGTCGAAACTTATCACCGCTTTTTAAAGCATTTTTTAAATCATTATTAATTTGTTCAATCATTAATTATTCCTCCTTAATTATGATTTCTCTTATGAGAGTTTTTAATGCCTTCTTCTTTCTTAATTCTTCTTTCAACTCCTGGTTTTACATGGAATTTTTTCTTTTTAAGTTCTGAAGGGACACCGCTTCTTGCCACTTTTACTTTAAATTTCTTTAAAGCACTGTCAATATTACCGTTTTGCACTACAACCTTTGTCATAAATCGCCCTCCCTTCGTTTTTTCTTGAAGATATTATAACACTTAAGAAATGTTTTTACAACTAGTAAATACTTTTAACTACGTGTTACATGAACACAACTTCTTTTAGAAAAAAGTCTGGTTAAAGAATCACCAATAGAAGTCCCTATTTCATAAATTTTGTCCATCACTTTAATTATACTTTCCATTAAAGCTCCCGAAATAGTACCTCCCTTAATATTCATAAGTTCTTCATTGCTTAACATATTTAACCTCCTATCTACAGCCTTTAGAGTTGACAACTCCATTTAAAATGCCGGCGATTAAAACAACTACCCCCGAAACAATTCCCGTAATAGTGGCCACCATTGTTGTACTTATGGTTCCCCCTTTTACATCTAACATTTCTTCATTATTTAAAACCATCTTAATACCTCCTTTACTTAAATAGTTCTAAAATAAATGTCCTTATTTTAACTTGGTCAAAGTAGACTATTACTTCCCCAGTTTCATTAGGATTATAATCTTTATCGATAATTAAATCTATTTCTTGATATAAAGTATTATTAAGCATTTCATATTCCCCAAATTCCGCTATTTCATAATTTACCTTTTTTCCTTTAAAAGTTAAAGAATTATTCTTTGTAATTGCCTCAGAGAGCGATTTATCTGCAATTATTTTTAAAACTAAACCATCATATACTCCATAACTTTCAATTCTTTTCGGTATCTCTTTTTGATTAATATAAATAAAACTAAAGATAATTAATCCTATTATTAAAAATATTAATAAATTATATTTTTTAATTTTTAAGTGCTGTAATTTATAATAATTAATTTTTAAATAATCCACTATAAATTACCTACCTCAATAATATTAGAAAATAATTTATTTTGATTTTTATGAGAAATATAAATTATTGTTTTATCTTTAAAGTATCTTAAAATATTTTTCATAATCCGCATTTCTAATCTTTTATCTACTTCACTTAAAGCTTCATCTAAAATAATAATATTGGCTTTTTTTAAAAGTCCTCTCGCTAAAATTATTCTTTGTTTTTCACCACCCGAAATATTTTGACTAGCACTTTCTACTAAAGAGTCATATCTTAAACCTTTTTTAGAAACAATACTTTCAATTTCACAAATACGACAGATATCTCTAAAAAACTTTTCCTCAACATTCCTTTCTATTAATATATTATCTTTAATGGTACCTGTAAATAATTCTTCATTTTGCGAAACATATAAAATATTATTTCTAATAGTTTTGATATTTAAGTCTTTAATATTCTGATTATCTATGAGTATTTCACCTTTATAATTATCGATATCTTTATATATTAAATGACAAATGGTACTCTTACCAATACCTGAGCGCCCATTAAGTAAAATATGGTCTCCTTTTTGAATTCTTAAATTAATATTATTTAAAATGTTATTTAAATGATTATAAGAATAACTAACATTTTTAAAAATAATATCTCCTTTCAAAACGTTTTGCGTATTATCTTCTTGTTCTTCTTCAATATTAATAAATTCTTCTAATTTAGAAAAAGAAGCTTTTAAATAGTAGTATCTCGGAATACTACTCACAATATTTTTTAAAGAATCAATAGTATACGATAAAACTAAATTATAAGTAAATAAATCAATAATCGCAAAATTATTTTGCATAACTAAATAAAAACCATAGGAATTAAGAACAAAAAGAAGAACCTCTAATATTAAATCTTTAAAATAATTAGAACCATTTAAAAAATTATTAAATTCCCAACTATTTAAAAAATATTTAGCTAATACTTTTTCATTTCTAGTTAAAATAATATTTTTAATATTTAAGTTTTTTATACTTTCTAAGTTGGTAATATCTTCTACTATTTCACTATTAAAATTAGTTTGATAAACAATATTTTCTAATACTTTTTGATATATATTCTTACCTATTAAAAAACCAATAATGGCATAAACAAATAAAAATATACTTAAGATAATAGTTAAGTTTCCTTTAATAAAACTTAAAATAATTATCGATATTAAAATTAAAAGAGTATTTAAAGTGATATCAATAAAAAGATTTGTAAATAAACTTTTTAAACTAGATAATTCACTAATCCTAGAAATAATTTCTCCTACTTTTCTACTCTTTAAATTTTTTAAAGGGAGGCTCATTAAATGTTTTAAAAAAGCTGGATATATTAATACATCAATCTTATTTCCTAAATGATTTTCATAATATTCTTTTAAATAAAGAGTAAATACTTTTAATAAAGACATTAACCCAAAAATGATAATTGCAGTTTTAAGATAACTTTTATTATAACTAATAATACTACTTCCTACTTTTAAATAGAAACTACCAATTATCGTTAATATTGTAAAGATTAAACTCATAAAAATTATTCTTCCAATTAAAAATTTTTCTTCTTTTAATATTTTAAAGAATAATTTCTTAATCGTTAAACCCTTTTCCATCTTAATGATACTATCTCTTGGTTTAGCAATTATCAAATGTCCCGTAAATAACTTTTCAAATTCATTTTTGGCCATCTTTCTATTTCCCAACCCCGGGTCCATTAAGTAAATATTATTTTGAGAAATATCTTTGATAACCACAAAATGCTCTAAACCATTATCTAGTTTTAAATGGGCTATAACTGGGTAAGAATTGTTTTCGGTAATATTGGAAACCAAAACCCCAACTGAGTCAAAACCCCACTTGAGAAAAGTATTTACTATTTGATAAGCATTTGTTCCTTTACTATCAGTTAAAGTATCTTCTCTTAATTTTTCTAAAGGAATATAACCACCATAATAGATAATAAGCCATTGCATACAACATATACCACAATCTTTAAAATCATTTTGCAATATTGGTTTAATATTTGGCATATTCTCCTCCCTTCATATATATATCTTGTTAACTCCCTCCCCAATTTCCTTTTTTTTCTTAAAATTTTTTTAATTTTTAAATAAATTACTCCATATTAGATGTAAAATGATAATTTTTTTTAATCATTTTACAAATTTAATTTACATATATTTTTACATAATTTAACAATCTATCATATTAAAAAAAATCAACTAGATATTAGTTAATTTTTCTTTTCATTAGATTTTACTAAAGTAACTTTTACTTTTCCCTCTAAAACTTCTTTACTAAATTCAAATGGCTCATCTGGCTCTACTTGTTCTGGCTTTATTTTATTCGACCTAATTTTATTAAAAAAGCCTTTAGGAAATTTTTCAATTTTCTGCTTTATCATAATTGTTTATTATTTTTTCTCCTCTCATATATATATCTTGTTAACTCACCCCTTAATTTCCTTTTTTTCTTAAAAATTTTTTTTTTTTATAATTTACTATACATTTAATGTAAAATAATAACTTTTTTAATTTTTAACTTATACGTAATTTTAGAATAATTTGAAATAATTTCTTCTTTTATTTTGTTTTCTTTTTATAAACTTTATATATTATCTTTTAAATATTTGGAATTTATTTTTCTTATTTTCATAGTATTTAATGAATAATGAGGAGGAAGAAAATGATTAATAAACAAAATTTATGGTTTGTTACCTTATTTTCTTTAATTTTAATATTAGGTATTTATTATGTTTCAATTGATGATGAAGTTGCTAGTGTTTTAAAAAGTGAAAATGAAAATAACAATACCACTTTAGAAATAACAGAATCTGATGTTCTAGTAGCTTTAGAAGTTGAAAATGATGAAGAAAAACAAGCTTTAATGGAAGAATACCAAGATATATTATTAGATAGTGATAGCACTATTGAAGAAAAAAATGTTGCTTATGAAAATATGCAAAAATTAAATAATTCTAAAGGTGAAGAAGAAAAAATTAAAAAACTAATTAAAGAAAAATTTAATTTAAATTCTTTTGTCAAAATAAAAGATACTTCAATAAGTATTGTAGTATCTTCTAAAGAACATGATAATAAGAAAGCTAATGATATTATCAGAAGTGTTCAAGAATTATATGACGATGAACGTTATATAACGGTTAAATTTAATTCTTAAGACTAGAAATAGTCTTTTTTTAGGCATTATTCATTGTTGCAATTAAATAAGGGTGCTCTTTAGTACCTTCACCTGTTAAATTAACTCCAGATTGAAGATAGAAAACTGGACGGACTATTTTTACATTGTCATCATGGTCATGCCATAATGTGCCATCTGTAACATATGGATTATTGTTATCAACTAGCCAAGGCAGAGAATAGTTATTATTTGTTTCATAACCACTCCAGCTCATTGTCCACTCATCAATATTAGTAGGATTCCCAGTATATCCATTTAAAATAAATAGCCAATTTGATGTGTTTTGTACTCCAGAATTATAATAATCACTTGCGTACATTAAACCTATTTTACTTTCAGTTGATATATAATTAGCATCTTTTGGCTCTGTTGTTCCAATACTTGTCTGAATTTTTATATACCATTTGTGATTACTTATTATATTTTCCCAATAACTAGCATTAGGTATTTTGGTTGTTTCTGTTACAAATGTTGCGTTATAAAAGGTTGTATTTAAATAAGTTTTCACTAGTGAATTATCCCATGAAGAGTAGTCATTATTATTCCATTTTTGATTCGTACTTGATGGAGTAGCTTTGATTAGTTTTAATTGATTGGCTTTTAACCCTATTGTTGTATCAGCTTCAGAGGTTATTCCCATTATTCGATACATATAGGTTTCTGGTGTTTTTAAACATTCACTTTCTACTGATGTTCCAAAACATATATAGTTATTTGTTACTGTATCTTTCGTTCCAACAAAGCGATACATTCCATCTATTATAGTTGTATGATTACTTCCCGCAAAGGTAGTCCCACCTTTTTTCTTTAACCAATCTAAAGCTGGTTCTCCTTTAGCAAAATACAAAGTACAATAAGCAGTTTGTTTAGTTTTTATTGTTGCGATTTGTTTGGTTAAATCAAATGTTAATACGTTTTCCCATTCTAAAGTAGCTCCATCACTATCGGTACATTCCGCGCCGACAAATCCATGAGTTGTAGGACTTGGCCATGAATCTCTATTATCTGCCTCATGCCATTCTTCAGTATTGGTATCTTGAACCATTATAGCAATTGAATTATTATTCTTTAAATCTACTTCTCTTACGTCCTCTAATACCTTGTTACTTGAATTTAATTCTTTTATCATTCCATAGCCTTCATAAACTACTCCCAAGGTAACTAATAAAATGATTATTTTTAAAATTAGTTTTTTCATTTCTCTTTACTCCTTTAACTTTTCCTAAAATAAGCATAACAAGTATCTGGTCCACTGGAAGTTATTTCAAAACCAGTAGTATTATCATAACTAAATGTGGCTTTATTGTTTTTACATTCATGAGCAACTAATGTATAATTACTTTCTACTTGATTTACTAATCTATAAGTTTTATCATTATATTTTTTATCGCCACTTGTATCTTCTAAATAAGCATATATAATAACATCCGATAATTTATCTCTATCATAATAGATACGACATACGACTTGGGTAGGTTTTGTTTCTGTATAAGTAATATTTAAGTTACCTTCACTATCGATATTATAATTATTATTATATGTAGCATCTCCACCTGTGGCAGGATAACAATTACTAGCTTTTTCATTTACTTTATAACCATTAACGGGTAAATATTTACTTACCATATATTTATTAGGATTATCAGGCATTTGCGTATAGAATATGATATTAACATCAGTATTTTTATTTGTTAAAGGACCATCTTTAACACTTTCTCCTTCGCCGGTAAAATCTCCTACTTTAGTATTAAATATGGGAATAGGATTAGATTGGCTATTATAAAAAGCATGGGTAAAACTAACAATATGAAATATAGCTATTAGAAAAAGTCCTATAGCAATATAAGTTATTTCTTTTTTATATTTAGAATTTTTAAATTTTTCTTTTAAATTTATCATTTAGACTCCTCTAATCTTATTATTTAATATTTTAAGAAATTTATACATTTGGAAAAAATGTTGCAAATACCGTATTTTTGGGTCATAAAAATAAATTTCTCCTATTATTAATATCATAATACCATAAATTGTCGTATTTGTGTACCTTTAAAATACATTAATTGTAAAAAAGTTTACAATTTAAATATGAAAAGAGATTTAATAATAGAAGATAAAATATTACTTGATAATTTAAGAGATATAAGAGAAATGCATAACTTAAAGCAAAAAGATCTTGCTCAACTATTAAATGTTACAAGACCTAACTATACAAGATGGGAAACGAAAGCTAATATGATACCTTTAAAAAAATTAAATGCTCTATGTAACTTTTTTAAAGTAGATATGGATTATATAATGGGCATAAATAGATACCCTAAAAAAATGCAAAATAATAATATAATAGATAAAGAACTAATTGGTAAAAATATTAAAATATTTCGGCATAAACATCATTTAACGCAAGAAGAACTAGCGAAAATTTTACACACTACCCATTCAGTTATTTCTAGTTATGAACATGGTAAAACTTTAATTCTTACTGCTTTCTTAGTGCAAATTGCTATTAAATATAATGAATCAATGGATTTAATATGTGGAAGAAAAGAACAAAAGTAAAACTCAATAAATAAAATTTATTTCGTTTCACCTTGATAAGTCTCACGGCTTATCTTTCCTGCTTCATCGGATTTTACTCCTCCACAGGCCATATTTCCGACAGTCGCTGCCGTACTTATTTTTATATTATTTTCCCTAGGTTCATTTTAATTATATTATACAAACAAATGAATGTCAATATGAAATTTCCTTTTTCATATGACTTTCCTATTATATAAAAAAGTGCTTAAGATTTTTTCTTAGGCACTTTTGTTACTTTTCTAATATTAGCATCATCTTTATGTTCTAAATAATAATCCGGATCTAACCAAATATTTTTAAAATTCTTCCAAGTACTTTCTTTAGTATTTTTAACTTCAACTTTAACTTCTTTTATTTCTTTTTTATCAGCTTTAAATATTTCTAAAATATAACTTATTAAAGTTAAAAATTCCATCATAATTGAAGGCACTAATAACCAAAAATATAAACCTGGTAACATACTATTAATACTATTTTTAATATTTAAACTAATAAAAGAAACTCTATTTATATCACTAACTAAAAAAGTTAAAATAACCGAAATAGCTAAAACCCAAGTTTTTAATTTACCAACCATATTGGATTGAACATTATAATTATAATGATATTTCATCACTTGAACAATAACAATTAACAATTCAATAATTATAGGAATAATGGCATAAGGAGTAATTAAATATAAAACGATAAAATTCATTAAAGTAAATAATTTATCAGCAGCGCCATCAAAGATAGCTCCAAAAAAAGTTGAAGCTTTAAATTTTCTGGCTAAAATACCATCAATAGAGTCTGTTAAATAACAAATTAAAGCTAAAATGCTTACAGAATACCCTCCAAAAGTTTTATAAATAGGCACTAAGACAATTGTCCCAATTACTCTAATTAGAGTTAATAAATTAATAATCAATAATTTTAAAACCATTATACCACCTTATTTTTTACCATTTAAATAACTAACAATATTCATTTCCTTTTTCCCAATTGGTTTAATAATATCTAAATATATTATACCATCAAGACAACCAATTCCCAAACTTTTTTTATCTTGATATACTTTTCCTACTTCACTTGTGCCTTTAACTAGATGAGAAGCCACTATTTTTACTTCTTCATTAAAAATAGTTGTTTTACATAAAGGAGTTGGACTAAAAGCTCTTATTTTATTATAAACATCCTCTACTTTATTATTAAAATCTAATTCCTCCATATTTCTTTCAATCATAGGAGCATAAGTAGCTTCTGCATTATTTTGTTTTATTCTAGAAATATTTCCAGTAATGATATTTTTTAAATTTTTCTCTAATATAACTTTACCTAAAGCACTTAATTTGTTATGTAAAGTTTCATTATTATCATCATCATTTATAGGAGTTTCTACCATATCAATAATATCACCAGTGTCCATTCCTTCATCCATATACATTAAAGTGATTCCCGTTTTCTCTTCCCCATTAATAATAGCCCATTCAATCGGAGCAGCTCCCCGTAATTTAGGAAGTAAGGAAGCATGAATATTAATACAACCATACTTAGGGTAATCTAAAATTTCTTTCGGTAATATTTTTCCATAAGCACAAGTGACAATTAAATCAGGTTTATATGCTAATATACTTGCATATTCTTTTTTTAAACTATCAGGAGTTAATACTGGTATATTATTATTTATAGCCATTTCTTTTACGGGTGAGGGTGTTAATATTTTCTTTCTTCCTATATAAGCATCTTTTTTAGTAACTACTAAAACAACATTGGTATTTTCGATTAAATAAGATAATGGTTCTAAAGAAAATTCTGGTGTTCCCATATAGACAACTTTAATATCTTTCATAACAAATCACCTAACTAATATTATATATGATAAAAAGAAAAATAACTAGTCTATTGAATTTTGATTAATTATGACAAAGTGAGAATTTTCTCAATTTATTATAATTATACTGTTATTATTTATAGTAATAACCTTACTATTAAAGCAATAAAAAAACATCTGATTTCAACAATAGTTGATTTCGGATGAATCCAACAATTCTCTCTTTGACATATACATAGTAGCATATTTTGAATCTTTTTTCAAGGAATATAAAAATATAATTATGTAAAGAAATAGATTATTAATCATATATTTAAGGCTTCAATTAATCCTTTATATCTTTTTTGGTATTCTTTAATATTCTTTTCTAAGTTCATGGTTGGCCGATTATAAGTTTTTTCTTTCAATCTAATCCATTCGGGATCTTCATGAGTTATATCAATTAATTCATCAAT
>CANQXB010000009.1 GCA_947627805.1 uncultured Bacilli bacterium | reverse complement strand
TAAGTCCTTTTAATTATGTAGGAAATCCTACATTTTTATTTGGACTTTTTCTTACATTTTTATAGTACCATTAACATTTATATCGATATGTATTACTTCTAATTCTTCATCTATCTCTTCTAAATTACTTCCTCTTAATTTCTTTTGGGAATACAATGAAGTATAATAGACTAAGTTCCTTTCTTTAGTAGATTTATCAAAATTAGTATTTAATTCTACATTCAGAATTTTGTTATCTTTCGTCTTTAATAAAATATCTAATGTATTTACTTTACTCCTTTTATTCTTTATAGGTAACTCTGTTGGTACAAAATTTACTATTTCTACTTCACAATCCAATATATCACTTAAAATTACTTCCAATACTCGAGGATTATTTTGGACAACAGTCTTAAATACTCTATCGTACTTTAAATTATAAAACTTATTTCTTTCTTCAATCATCTAATTTCCTCCCTTCGTTTTATAATTTTAATACTTACACTAATCCTACTTTTTATTCTTTTTTAATTAAATTTTTTTAAGGCATGTTTTTCCTCCTTTCACTTATATATATAGTGCACTCACCCCTCGATTTCCTTTTTTTTCGTGAAATTTTTTTTAAAAAAATTAAAAAAAATGAGATTTCTCTCACCTTTTTATTAATTATTGCAAAAAAATGAACTAATCATTTTTCTTAATTAGTTCATCTCTTAAAGCTCGATAATCAGTTTTAGCTAATTTAGTTTTCGGGAATTCTTTTTTATAAATATATTCTCTTGGTAACATATAATGCGCTAAATTTTTCGCCGCATAATCCATTATTTCTTTTTTGGTAGTATAACTTTCTTCAACGCCATCTTGTAATATAATAAATGCTTTAGCTATTTCTTGTTTATAAGAATGAGGAATGCCTACAACACAAGCATCTTTAACATATTTATGGTCTTTTAAAACTTTTTCAATATATTCTGGGTAAATATTATAACCCGAAGAAATAATAATTCTTTTGATTCTTTGAACATAGAAAATAACGCCATCTTCATCCATATAACCTAAATCACCAGTATGAATATATTTTCTTCCATCATCATGTAATTTAAAAATATTATTCGTAGCTTTTTGATCATTTAAATAGCCATCCATAACAACAAAACTATTAATACAAATTTCCCCAACTTCTTTAGGTTGTAATTCTTTAGAAGTTTCTGGGTCACAAATTTTTACAATATTACCCGGTAAAGGAATACCCACACTACCAAGTTTAGCACTCCCTTTAGTTCCAAAAGTAACTGGGCCGGTTGTTTCAGTCATCCCATAACCTTGAATAATTCTAGCTTTTGAATCATGACTTTCTAAAAAGACATTAATAGCTTCACTTCTTTTGGGAGATAAGGTATCTCCTCCACAAATTAAACCTTTTATATAACTTAAATTAACATTTTTTAAATGTTTATTTTTAAGCATCGCTTCAAAAAGAGTAGGAACTCCAAGTAAGAAGTTAGGATGATATTTAGTTAGTAATTTATCAAATCTTTTGGCATCAAACTTGGGAATTAAAATACAAGTTGCGCCCCTTAAAATGGGAATAAACATGCCCACTACTAAACCTAAACAATGGAAAATAGGTAAAATCAAAAGAAGACTATCACCACATTTAGCTTCCGGGAAAAAGACTTTAGCTTGTTCATTAACTCCGATTATACTACGATTAGTTAAACAAATAGTTTTCGGAATACCTGTTGTGCCTCCACTATGAAGATAGGTAGCAATGCTATCTTTACTTATTTTTCTTGTTTCTTTCTCTTGATAATTAATTCCTAATTTAACAAATTTTTTCCAAAAGATAAATAAATCATCTTCTAATGCTTTATCTTTACTACTTTGGGTGGCATTATATAAAGTATTAAGTAAAATTGGCATTGAATCAGAAGGACTCGCAATAATTACTTTTTTAACTTTTGTTTTTTTAATAATATTTTTAATTAGGGGATAAGTAGTATTTAAAGCAATTAAGAAAGTACTTTTCGTCTTAACTAAATAATCTTTAATTTCTTCTTCCGCTGATAAAGGATGAATCATATTCGAAATAGCCCCAATTTTATTAATGGCAAAAAAAGATATGACGGCTTCAGGAGTATTAGGCATTAAAATACTGACGACATCGCCTTCTTTTACTCCTAAATACTTTAAAGATTTAGCACATTTATCAATATAGTCAAAAAAAACTTTATAAGACATTTTCCGTCCAAAATAATTTAAAACAGTCGTATCTAAAGAATATTTTTTAGTTTCTTTTTGCATGTATTCATATAAAGACATATCAGGAATATTAACTTTTAATTCTTCTTTAGTATAAAACTTCTCCCATAAAAAATTTTCTTTAGCCATAATAAAAATCCTCTCTTAATTATCATAAGTAAATTATACAATAATATGCCAATTTAAACAATGAAAGTTTTATGAAAATATTAAAAATTTTTGGACTAAATAATTAATAATAAAGATAACAAAATCAACCGGAATTTTAATAAAAGTTGGATTAATTAATATATAACGGGCTAAAGTATCAACTAAAAAGGCTGATAAAAACATTTGCATAATAACTAAGATAAGATATTTAATAAATTCTTTAGCATATTTTTTATTACTTTTAAAAACTTTATTTTTATTCATTAAAAAATTAAATAAAGAAGAAATAATTCGAGCTATAATGGTGGCATAAATAATATTTAATATTAACTTATTAAATAAATTAAAAAGAATAATATCGATTATGAAACTTAAAATAGCTACGATAATATATTTTAGAAATACTTGATATTTATTAATTACTTCTTTCATTTTCAACTTCCTTAACTTTATTGTAATCTATTTTTATTTTTTTGTCTATTATGTTATAATGAAAATAAGAAAGGAGTTTTTTAAATGGCTGTAACAAATAGTAAAGTAGGACGTTTTGGTTTATTTATGGCTAATCCTATGGTAGCTAAACTAGATAAAGTTGAAGAAAGTGATAGTAATAGTTTAACTCCTAAAGGTATTGCTTTAAAAACTATTTTTTTATTACTTTTAACTTTTGGAGGTATTGCTCTATTTTTCTTAACTTCTAATTTTATTCCTCAAGAGGTTGTGGAAGTAGAATCTTATTCAGTCAATGCTTATGAAGCTTTAATTGTTTTAGGAGCTTGTCTAATCGCTGCTTTAGGAGCTTTCCTATCATTTAAATTTGTAAGAGCATCTTTCCTTTTTGGAGTTATATATTCCTTAGTTCAAGGTTATGCTTTAGCTTTTATCATGAGTATTTTCGGAACAACTTATTTGTACCCTGCCCTACTTGCTTTACTTATTACGATGGTGGTTGTTTTAGTAATGCTATTTTTATATCGCACCAAAATGATTAAAGTAAATAAAAGATTTACTTCCATTATCATTACGATATTCTTTACCGGTATAGTTTTAGCCCTTTTATATATAATTGCTTCATTTATTCCTTATTTAGATAAATATATTGCTTTAATTAATAGTAACCAAGTTCTTTATATCTTAGTCAGTATTGGAAGTGTTATTATTTCCACAGCTTTCTTATTAATTGATTTTGAAGTAATTAATAATTGTGTGGAAAAAAATCTACCGAAGAAATATGAATGGCTTGCCGCTTTTGGTTTATCTTTTGCCATCATTGAAGTGTATATTAGAATTCTTAATTTATTAAATATTTTTAATAATAATAGTAATAACTAAGCCAAAAGCTTAGTTATTTTTATCTTCCCCTCTTTTTTAAATCACTATAAAATAAATACTTTGTAACTGGAAGGCCATTTTGAGAATTAAAAGCAAAAGAATAAGAACCATACTCATCTTCTGTTAATTCAATACCTTTAAAAGGAATTAATTTAACACTTAAAGGAGTCTTTTTAATTAGATAGTCCTCTAAAACTTTTAAACCTTCATAGTTATTATTAATAACATTATCATAACCGGGAATAATAGCATATTCAATTGTTATATTTTTATCTATAGTAAAATAAGTCATCATTTCTTTTAAAATACTTAGAAGCTTACTAGAACTAGCGTGACCCACAATTCCTATTTTATTTTTTCTATCATAAAAAACAATTCCATAACAAGTAGCTAAAGCCACAGTGCCCACAATAGGTTTTTCTTTAGATGAGACCACAATTTCATTCATATAAGCAATTTGGGATTGCTTTTTTAATTCTAACTCTAAAGTTTGTAATTTTTCATTTAAATTATTATCTTCCATAACTTTATTATAACATAATTACTTTTATTCTTACTCTATTATGTTATAATGAAAGTAAGAAGGTGTAAATTATGCTAACTCAGGAAGAAATATTAAAAAGTATTAAATATGTTGTTGATAACGCTAATTTTGTCCATATAAAGAAAGAAAATATTTTTGAGACTATTTCTAACTTAAAAGATTTTGCAAAATATTGGTTATCACCAGATAAACTCGGAATTAATAAATTAAATGAGCAAGATAAAATTAAATATTTAATTATTGGGGAATCTTTAAATTTTTGTTTTTGGGATACCCCTATAAAATGGAAAATAGAATATAACGAAGAATAGTATTCGGGTTCTTATGCTCTTTTCTTTAGTATAACTAAAGCTCTAAATAATGGTTATGATTTACTTAATCCCGAATACTTAGAAAATCTAGACATAGAGACTTTAGATACAATATTTAAAGGCACTACTTCTATTCCTTTATTAGAAGAAAGATTAAATATTTTAAAAGAATTAGCTCCAGAATTAAAAGAATTTAATTATGAAGATTTTTTAAATGCTCATAGTGATATCGAACTTTTAAATATGATAATTAAGAATTTTTTAAACTTTAGAGATATTAGTATGTATAAAGGAAAAGAAATCTATTTCTTCAAAAGAGCTAATCTTCTAGTGGGTGACCTTCTAGCCAATATTCCGCAAATTAAAGAAAATATTCAAGATAATAATTTACTCGCTTGTGCTGATTATAAAATACCCCAAGTATTAAGACATTTAGGTATTTTAGAATATCGGGAAGATTTAGCAAATTTAGTAGATAGCCAAAAAGAAATAAGGCATGATAAGGAAGAAGAGATTGAAATAAGGGCTTGTATGTTATATGCAATTGAACTTATAAAAAAAGAGTTAGAACAAAAGAATATTTATCTAAACTCTAGTGAAATTGATAATGCTTTATGGCTATTAAGTAAAAATCCTAACTTTAAAGGTAAACCTCACCATTTAACAAGAACTATCTATTATTAATCTTCTTCAACTTTTTCTAAAAATATCTTTTTATCAAAGGCTCCTCTCTTGGTGCTTTTTTCTTGACCTATTTTTATGATATCTTCTAAGGTGACATTTTCTATTTTACCTAAATAAATTATTACTTCTAGTAAATCAGCTAGTTCTTCGACTCTTTCTTTTCCCCTAGAAGAAAGTACTTCCCGCATTTCTTCTTCTAACTTTTTTTCAAGTTCCCTTTTAAATTCTTCCGAATCTAAAATTCTCGTATAAGGAATACCTTTATTACTTTTTATTATTTCCGGTATTTTATCTCTAACTAATTTATGATATATTTTTTCCATAATTAACCATTTTCTTCTTTCTTCTTTTTTAATATCTTAAATTTAGGGTAAGCTTTTTTAATATGGCGATATAAAATGGTATTATTATCTAACCATTCACTAACCTTTTTCTTAATAGCTTCGGTATTATCTTTATGATGTTTCCGAATTTCGTCTTTAATTTTATTCATAATATTAAATGATAAAATATTATCAGCAAGATATATTAAAAGTAAAATAATCGTTAAAATAAGTCTTACTTGCGGATTAATTTTAGTTACTAAACCTTTAAATAAAGGATTAATAAAATAAACAATTAAAGTTCCTAAAATACCAAAAGGAATCATCGTCTCTAAACAAATTCTTCCATTAATATTAAATTTTCTTTTAGAATAATCCCACCAACGAGCTTTAAATAATTTTTCCATCAAATAAGAAGTAAAATATTCTAAAACTGAACAAATTAAAATAGATTTTAAAAATACTCCTAGAAAGTCTTTCGTATCACTGCCAATTAAAAATAATATACCTAAAACACCATAACCATAAATTGGACAAATAGGTCCGATTAAAAAACCGCGGTTAACAAATCTTTTTAGTTCAAATAATTTACATATAACTTCTATTAACCATCCTAAAAAGGAATAAATAATAAATAAAAGAAAATAAGTGGTAAAACTCTCCATACTGCACCTCTTTAATTTAATTTATTATATCATAAAATCCAAAAAATAGTATGTTATCTAAAACATACTATAAATATAATCTTCTTCTCTTTTCATTACCCATATTAGCAAATTCTAATGATAATTCAGAATTTAAGGCTTCCTCTAAAACTTGGGTATTTCTCTCTATATCTCTTAAATCTAAATTAGAATAAATATTAAAGATAATACTTTTCATTTTGAAAATATTTCCCTTTGTACCTTTAATTAACATAAGAATAGCCTCATTTGTTAGTAATTTATCAATACCAAAGATATCTATTTGTTTACTATTAAAAACATGATTATATATTAAATAATGATTTATTATCT
Organism: uncultured Bacilli bacterium; assembly: GCA_947627805.1. Taxonomy (GTDB): domain Bacteria; phylum Bacillota_I; class Bacilli_A; order RF39; family UBA660; genus SIG200. Next base: position 11,520 of record CANQXB010000009.1, on the reverse strand, counting down.
TAATAATGGTATCTTTATCATAGTTAACTTCTACTATATTACCTAAGCTTAATAAATATTCAGAATTATTTTCACTAGATACCGTCATAATCATATTAAAATAATCTTTAAAGTTTTCAAAAATTATTTTTTGATATAGTTGCTCATTAGGTTTAGCTTTATCAAAGTCATCAAAAACTAAGGTTAACTCTGGCATTTGAATACTTGTTAAGATATCATAGAAATTACTTAATAACCCCTCTTTAGCAAGATTTAAAATTTCTCTACTTTCTCTAGATAAAATACTATAATAGGAACCAAGTTGAACATATACCCGTGTTAAATCTAGCACTGTTTTTACTCTTTTACTCATAAAATAGAATTTTGTTTTATATAATTTTTCATCAGTTTTTTCAATATGATAAATAATAGAATCAATTACTAAAGCGACATAATATGCTTCTAACATTTCTTTATTACCTAAAGCAAAAGCATTTCTAGCATCTAAAGATGCATCAATATAATTTTCATTATGATCTAGTAAATAATCTAAAATAGTAGTCTTTCCACTTCCTGGTTTTCCCACTAAAAAAGTGGTTCCTTTACTCTCTTTTAAACTCTTAACTTTCTCAATTACGGGCTTTTGATAAATAGCTCTTCTATCGTTTATATCTATCAACATAACCATCCCCTTTAACTTGAGACAATATTATACACCAAACGACAATAAATGTAAAGTGTTTTTGCACTTTTAGACATTTTCTTCTTGAGGAAGAGAAATAGTAAAAATAGTCTTTCCTTCTTTAGAGGTAGCGGTAATTTTGCCACCATGTTTTTCAATAATTTCTTTACTTATAGCAAGTCCTAAGCCACTACCACCCGTTTTAGAAGTTCGACTAGTATCAGCACGATAAAATTTTTCAAATATTTTTTGTAATTTATCTGAAGATATTTCCCCTTTATTAGTAAAAGTAATAATAATTTCTTGAGGCTTTTTTAAAGTTTTGACTACTATATCATTAGAAGTACTATAATAAATAGCATTTTTTATTAAATTACTAAAAGTTCTAGCTAATTTTTCGGAATCACCTTTATACCATAAAGAATTAGACATATCTAAAATTAATTCTTTATTATTTTCTTTTAATAAGGGGTAAAAATCTTCTTTTAATTGTCTTAACATCATATTAATATCTAATTCTTGTTTATCTAAAATGATTGTTTCACTATTAAAACGGGCAATATCAAATAATTCATTAATTAAATCTTCTAAATGATAAGCTTTATCTAAAACAATTTTTAAATATTTTTCTCTTTGTTTTTTAGGCATATCTTTTATTTCCCCTAATAAAGATAAATAACCAATAACCGAAGTAAGGGGTGTCTTCAAATCATGAGCTAAATAAACAATTAAATCATTTTTTCTTTGTTCATTATCTAAAGCTTTCTTTTTATTTTTTAAATATTCTCTTTTTAAATTATTTAATTCTTTTTGAAAAACTTCTAATTCTTGTGGAAGCGAAATAAATTCTTCATCATCACTTACTAATTTAGATGCTTGACTAGTTAAAGAATAAATAAAATTATTATATTTTTTAACAAAAAAATAAATGATAATTAAAAAACCTATTACCCAAATTATAAGCAGAGTTAAAAGACCCGTAAAAGAATTAAAAAAGCTATAAATAAAACTTTTTAATATCACATACATATTGGGATTAAGATCAAATAACCATTGATAATTAAATATTTTTAAAATATTAATTATTAAAGTAATTAAAGCTGGTAAAAATAAAGACCATAAAATAATCTTTAAAAATAAATCTAAAAAGGTATTTTTCAGTAATTTATTATTTTTCAATTTTATAACCTACTCCCCAAATAGTTTTAATATATTTTGGATTTTTGGAAGTATCATGCATTTTTTCTCTTAGATGTCTAATATGCACCATGATAGTATTATTATCACATTCAAAATATTTTTCTTGCCAAACATTTTTAAATAATTCATCAACTTCCACCACATTACCTCTATTTTGACATAAATACCACATAATAGCAAATTCGATTTTTGTTAAATTAATCTTTTTTTCATTAAAATAAAATTCATGCGTATCTTGATTTATCACAATTCCGCGAAAATCAATCACATTTTCTTTAACTTCACTATTATATTCCGTGTAACGTCTTAATTGCGCTTTAACGCGAGCCACGAGTTCTAAAGGTTCAAAAGGTTTCGTAATATAATCATCAGCCCCAATGGTAAGCCCTTCTATTTTAAAACCATCTTCCACTTTAGCCGTGACAAAAATAATTGGAAAATTATATTTTTCTCTTATTTTCTTACATAAAGAAAAACCATCTAGATCCCGCATCATGACATCTAAAATAGCTAGCTCTATTTTAGTTTTTTCTAAAAATTTTAAAATATCTTTACTTTCATAAAATTTATAAACTTGATAATTTTCTTTTTTTAAGTATATTTCGATTAAATCGGCAACTTCTTTTTCATCATCCACAACTAATATATTCATAATCTACCTCTAAATCATTATAATCTAAATATAAAATTCCCACAAGTTTTTAATTTGATTCTTGATTCTTTCATAATCCCAAAGAACCGCACTTCTTATTTTACTATTAGGGTCATTTATTTTTATTTTACCATCTTCTACTCCAACTAAAACAATATAATGGCCATTTAAAGTAAAATCCCCTTTACGCATACTCGCAATAATAGGATGTTTATTTTTTAAAGCCTTAAAAATAATATTTTTATCTAAAGATAATTCTTGAACACTTAAACCAAAATGTTTACTTCCCTTTCGCATTAAATCCCAAGTTGTTCCCGATGATTCTAAATAATACCCATTAGCTTCCGCAAACTGGGCAATTTTTACGGGAGTATAAGTATTATTTTGAGTAAGATAGGTAACTACCATCGAAAGAGCGGTGGGACCACATCCACTTACTGCAATATTACTATTTCCATATTTATAATAACCCCATCTTTTATCCCATTGAAATAAAATAGGGACTTCTTCTTTTAGCTCTCCCACATTATCACTATAATACTTATTCTTTTTTTGAGGATAATCTAAAACAAAAGAGGCAAGTTCGGGATTATATGATAAAGCTTCTAGTAAAGAGTTTGGGTATTTAGATGAATCCTTTAAGATTTCTTTAATAGCATTATTGTCTTTACTTAAATCTTTTAATCTTTTTTTAATAGTTCCATAATCATATTTTAAAATAGATACCGCATCATAATTAGAAATATTTTTTCGTTCTTTTATTTCTTCTTCCTCTAATTTAATATTTAAAGAAACCTCTTCTTTTTTAATAAGAGGATGACTTAATTTTAGAACTATAAAAATTAGACTTAAGAAAATAATAACTAACCATAATTTTTTTAAACTTCTCTTTTTCATGATTTAATAATACAATAAATTTTAATAATACTTCTTAATTAAGTCTAAATATTATCTTAAGAATTTCTTAAATTATTTTATTAAAAAACTAAAATAGGTAAAGATAAAAGGAGTTACAAAGTATAAAATAATATCAATTATTAAAATAAAGATGGTAATAAATAAAGCCTTAATAAAGTTTTGAATTAGTTTTTCTTTAGTAACATTATCTTGACGATAAATAATTAAACCAATAGTAAGACGAGCAATATTAATAATCTTTCTTAAATAAAAAATAAGTAAAATAAAGAATAATAATTTATTAATTAAAAAATAGAAAAGAAAGAAAATAAAGCCTTTAAAAGAATAAGCATAAAGAAAACTTAAAAGCATAAAACCCACAGATAAGCTTTCATAAAAAAGATAAAAAAGGCCTAAAGGAAGACCAATAACAAAGAATGATAATACTAAAATAATTGATAAACTGATAAGGTCTTTTAAAATAGCATTATATTTTAAAGAAAAAGAATTATTAAGACTCGTAATAATATCATTTTTAATGGTATTATCTTGGATTAGAAAATAAATAAGACCACAACTAAAACCAATTATTATAATAAATAAAACGAAAAATAAATATTTCTTATGTTTTTTTAAATATTTTAGCATATAATCACCCAGTTAATAATATGCGAAATATCTTTAAAAAATGAAAAAATTATGGTATATTAAATATAGTTTAGATGGGATGAGGAGATTATGAATAAAAAAACAAGAAAAATTATCGTTTGGATTATGCTTGCTTTAATGCTAGCATCATTTATTGCGGGGGTTATTGTTTATTTAATTTAAAGAAAAGAAAACTAAAAGATTAGTAAATTTTTCTATAAAGACAAAAATAATAATCATGGAAGCGATTAAAAATGGACCATATGGTAGTTCATTTTTTTTATAGATATAAGTATTAACTAAAGCATATGGAAGAGCTAAAAAAGAAGCAAATATTAAGGCAATTAAACCCATTCTAAGACCAATATTAGGGTAACCAATAGCAAGGCCAATTAAGAAAGATAGTTTAATATCTCCTCCTCCTAAAGATTCTCTTTTAAATAAAAAATCTCCTAAAAGTTTAATTAAATACATAATAGCCATTAAACCTATTCCATATAAAAGACCATATAAAGCTCCTTTAAAACCAATTTCCGAAATTTTTAAAATAAAGACTAAAACAGAAGCTATAATTAAAGGACTATCTAAAATAATCATAAATTTTAAATCGGTTATAAAAATAATAATAGCTACTGATACTAAAACTAAATAAATATAAAAACGAATGGTATTTCCTAAATATAAATAACCTAAAAGAAAACTTAAACCCGTTAAAAGTTCTACCCAAAAATGTTCACTTTTAATTTTTTGATGGCAATAATTACATTTTCCTCTTTGAAATATATAAGACAAAAGAGGAATTAATTCATACCATTTTAAATTATGCTGACAACTATCACATTTACTGCGACCAGTTATTTTTTCTTTTTGAGCTAATCTAGTAGCTACACATAAATAAAATGAACCCAAAATAATTCCTAAAATAAAGATAAATAATCCTACCATAAAACCCTCCTTATAGTAATTCATCATACATTCCAAACATCGGAATAACAACAGATATAATAATACCTCCAACTACAATAGCGAGTAAACTAATTAAAACCGGTTCGATAAAACTCTTTAAATTATTAACGGCATTACGATGCAATCCTTGATAATAAACACTAACCTTTTCCATCATCGTATCAAGTTCCCCGGTTGATTCACCTGTAACAATCATAAAATAAGCAGTTTCGGGAACGGCCCAATGATCTTTAAAGGCTTCCGATATTTTTTCACCCTTAACAATATTATTAATTGTTTTAAATAAAATAGATTTATAAATTTCGTTATTTGTTATTTTACTTAAAATATCAATACTTTCGGTAATAAAGACATTATTTCTTAAAAGGGAAGCAAAAGTTTTGGTAAATATGGCCAGTTCATTATAAATAATAATATTTTTAATAACTGGTAAATGCATAAATAAAGTTTGTACACTTTTTCGAAAGGCTTTAATATTTTTATAAGCCACTAAAACGACTAATAAAGAAAAAGCTAAAATACCAATGATAGCCACAATGTTATTTTTTAAGAAATTACTAAAGTCCACGACAAACATTGTAATTCCACTGATTTCAATATCATTTTGAGCATAGATTTTAACGAATTCGGGAATGATAAAAATTAAAATAAAAGAAATAACGACAGCTGCAAAAACACTGATAATTGCGGGATAAGTCATCGCACTTTTCATTTGTTTTTTAGTTTCATCCATTTCCGTATAGTAACTCGCCATATCTTCTAAAGTTTCAATTAAGGTTCCACTAGCTTCGGCGGCTTTAACCATATTAATTAAGAAAGCCGGAAACATATCGCCTTGTTTTTCTAAAGCATTCGAAAATGATGAACCTAATGTTAGTTCATAAGAAATAGCTTGGAAAGCCCGTGCTTTACTTTTTTTCTTGGAAACTTGTCGTCCTAAAATCTTAATGGCATCATTTAAAGTAATACCCGCTTTTAAATAAGTAGCTAGTTGAGTAAGCCAAAAGACTAATTCTTTGGTAGTCATTTTCGGATTCGCAAAATTAGAATCTTTAAATAAAAAATTAATTAAAGGACTAGTTTTAATACTATAAACTGTATAACCTTCATTAACTAAAAAAGCATTTATATCAAGTTTTGATAAACCATTCATGGCTCCAGTAATAATTTTACCATTATCATCTCTAACTTTAAAATAGTAAGCATTCATCTCTTTACTTCGCGTAGCTCCGGTTGTTTGTAAATCTCTTAAAAGTTCGCGATAATCAGCCTCTAATTTCGCCATTGTTTTGGCACTATATTTATAAGTTTTGCCATCTTTAGTTTTAGAAGAAGTCTTTTGAAGTTCTTCACTTAAAACATTACTTGGTTCTCTTAATCTTTTATAACCTTTAGCAAAACGCCAGGTAATAGTGTTATATAAATAAACAAATAAATCATAAGTACAAGCTTTAATGCCAATAATAGCATAAGTAACTATCGCAAAAATAGTTAGAATGATATTCTTAAAAAAGGAAATAACATTTACATACCAGAATTTTTTAGTTTCTGTTCCACTCATTTTGCGACTCCTTACTATTCTTTTAAAAATTATATCATAAAAGAAGGTGTGTTTCTAGTAGTTACTTGCATAAACTATTAATAGGTGATAATTATGTTTGGTCCAAGTCCCGTTCCTGCATTTTCTTTAACTAAAATTATTGGCGGCCTTTCTAAAACTTTAGGAGTTGTTAATCAAATGATTCCCCTTTATAAAGAGGCGAAACCTTTAATGACTAATGCGCGAAACGCTTTAGGATTATTAAGAGAAATGAGCAATACAACTACTAAAAGAGTAATGGAAAATACCGAAAAAAATTTAAGACCAATTAAAGAACAAATAAATAATTATCATAACTTTCAAGAACAAAAAGGTCCTACTTTTTTCTTGTAAGACCTTTTAAATATCTATTTTCTTTTAATAATTTAATTTTTTTAAAGAACGGAACTTTAGGCATAAGTTCTTTATTTTTATTTAATAAATAATTATAGTAGTCGACATTTTTACTTATACCAAATAGAATTTCTTTTCTTTTTAATTTTTTCTTTCCTTCTTTAAATAACATTATATTATAATAATGTCCTTTTTCATAAATAACTTTTTCGGCTTGTAATTCATAACCAAGTTTATTTAAATATCTTCTTAACTCCGCTTGCTCATTATGAGTATCAATAATTAATTTAGGCACTTTCTTAGAATCTACAATATGTTCAATGGTTTTAGTGCCCATTCCCGCAATAACGGCCGTATCAAAAAAGACTGGAATATCTTTAAAGCCATCACTTAAAAAACCTTTTATCTCAACTTTATATTTGGCAAAATTTTTGAAAGCTCCTTCTAAAGCTTTAGAACTAATTTCACTTGCATAAACTTCTTTAACTAAATTATTTTTTTTTAAATAAATACTTAAATAACCATGGTCACAACCAACATCAAGTAAAGTATCATTCTTACTTACAAAAGAAGCTAAAGTTTTAATTCTTTCACTATTCATACTAATTATCTAAGAAATCTCTTAATTTTTTAGCTCTTGAAGGATGTCTTAATTTTCTTAAGGCTTTAGCTTCAATTTGTCTAATCCGCTCTCTTGTAACACTAAATCTTTTCCCAACATCCTCTAGAGTATGACAAGTACCATCCGAAAGGCCAAATCTTAACTCTAATACTTCTTGTTCTCTTGGTTGAAGAGTTTGTAAAACATCTTTAATTTCTTCTTTTAAGATTTCATTTTCGGTATATTCTTCTGGTGATAAACTACTTTCATCTTTTAAGAAATCTCCTAAATGGGAATCATCTTCTTCCCCAATTGGGGTTTCTAAAGAGACTGGTTCTTGACTAATTTTAATAACTTCTCTTACCTTTTCTACGGATATACCCATTTTTTTCGCTATTTCTTCTTCACTTGGTTCCCTATTTAATTCCAAAGTCATTTGTCTTTGAATTCTCACCATTTTATTAATGGTTTCGACCATATGAACAGGTACTCTTATCGTTCTTGCTTGGTCCGCTAGGGCTCTTGTGATAGCTTGTCTAATCCACCAAGTAGCATAAGTGGAAAATTTATAGCCTTTGTCATAATCAAATTTTTCAACGGCTTTCATAAGCCCGATATTACCTTCTTGAATTAAGTCTAAGAATAAAAGACCTCTTCCGACATATCTTTTCGCAATACTGACGACTAAACGTAAATTACTTTCCGCAAGTAGTCTTTTCGCTTCTTCATCACCATCAGCAATTCGCATCGAAATATTCATTTCATCTTCACTAGATAAAAGACTAATTCTTCCAATTTCTTTTAAATACATTCTTACGGGATCATTAATATTTATATCTTTCGTAATTTCTGCATCATCTAAAATAGTTACTTCTAAATCTAAATTAGATGGGTCTTCCCCAGCATCTTCGGCATCTTCCGCATCTTCTTCCGTAATAACACTAATCCCGGCATCCACAAAAGTATTATATAAATCATCTAAAGTATCACTATCAATTTCTAAACCCTTTAAAGCATTAGCGAGTTCTTCAAAAGTTATATAACCTACTTCTTCTCCTTTTTTAATTAATTCTTCTTTTCTTTCTTCAATCGTTTTAATTTCGACCATTATTTACACTTCCTTCTTTGCTTCTATTCTTTTTTTAGCCATTAATATTTGCTTATTAATACTATCTAGTTGCTCATTAATATCATTTGAACTTTGAATTTTTTCTTTTATTTTCGCAATATTATCTTTACTTAAAATATTATTCACTGCTTTGATATATTCTAAAAACACTTCTTCTGATAATTCATTTTCCATAATGAGTCCACTTATATTATTGACCATTTCCCTAATTTTATCGTCATTTTCCGCATAAGAGATAAAATCTGCTAAATTTATATTATCATGACATTTAATATAATACTCAATTTCTTCCACTAAATAACGTTCTTCTTTGGTTTTTAAATAACCTAACCTTTTATTAAATATCTTCATATATTTTTTATCACTCATTAAGTAATATAAAATATTATTGGCACACACTTCATATTTATCTCTTTTAGGTTTAACCAGCATAACCTTTTTTTCTTTTTCCGCCTCAAAAGTTACTTCTTTTCTTAAAATATCTAAATCTAAACCATAGTCATTAGCTAGTTTTTGTAAAGTTATTTCTTTAGTTAAATTATCTTCATCTTTAAGCATTTCTAAAACTTGTTTAACATAAATAACTAATTCTTCGGTATTATTTAAATTATGATTATTTTTTAAATAAGTCATTTTATAATCTAAATAATTTAGACTATGTTTAATGGTATCTTGAAACTTCGTAATGCCCATTTTAACAATATATTCATCCGGGTCTTTAGCTCCTTCTAACCTAACAACTTTAGTGGGTACATTATTTTTAACAAGCTCATCTCCAATACTTAAAGTAGCCATTTCCCCCGCATTATCATTATCGAGCATTAAGATAATCGGCACTCGTAATTTTTTTAAGATTTCCACTTGTTCTTTTGTCATCGTAGTTCCCATTAAAGCTAAAACATTTTTAATTCCACTAGAATACATTCTAATGGCATCCATATTACCTTCGACTAAAATAGCCATTTTCTCTTCCCGAATATAATTCTTGGCATTATAGTAATTAAATAAAATATTTCCTTTTTTATAAATGTTAGTTTCTTTAGTATTAATGTATTTAGCTTTATCTTCCCCATTATAAATTCGGCCCGTAAAGCCCACTACTTTTCCCTCTAAATTGGTAAGAGGAATCATAATGCGGTCCGTAAAACGGTCATAACCTTCTAAACCATTTTTATTTATTAAACCTAAATCATCTAACTTATTTAAATCATAGTTTTTTTTCCTTAAAGCATTATATAAATATTTACGCTCCGAAAGAGACACTCCAATTTGAAATTCTTTAATAATATCTTCGGTAATAGACCTTTCTTTTAAATATTCTTTAGCTTTAAGACCATCTTTACTATTTAAATTATTTTGAAATATTTTGGATGCATATTCCATTATTTCATAATCTTCTTTAAATTTACTACTAACAGTTGGCGTAGGACTATAATCTAAGGGGATGCCAATTTTATCAGCTACTTTTTTTACCGCTTCTGGAAAAGAGACATTTTCATAATCTTGGACAAATTTAAAAACATTACCACCTTTATTGCAAACAAAACATTTATATAGTTGTCTTTCCCTTGAAACTGACATACTTGGTGTATGGTCATCATGAAAAGGACAAATACCAAAAAAGTTCTTTCCTTGAGCTTTTAAGTCTATATAACTAGATATTATGGTAACGATATCAGCTGAATTTCTTATCTCATTAATTTTACTTTCACTAATTAATTCCATTTTTCCCCTCTACTTATATATATTGTCGCTATACCCTCAATTTCCTTTTTTTTCTTTAAATTTTTTCTAATTTTCGACTATTTTCCTTCGCTATTTCTTCTTCAAATTCTTCAATTTTAACCTTTTCTAAGGCCATATAAAGTAAATCTTCTAAATTACTAACATCCGTTTTTAAATCATCTTGAAGCATTTTAATTAAATATTCCCGCACATTCTTAGGTATATCAGGGTATATTTCATCATAGCCTAAATAATAATCTAAACAAAATTGAGCCATTTCTCTGATATTTACTTCTTCTTTTTCTTCAATTTCTTCCATTCTACTAATTCTTTTATCTTCTTTTCGGTTAATAGAATTAACACAATTATTAAAAGTTATTTCAATTCTCTTTTCAGTATTTTCAATTCTCTTTTTAACTTGTTCTTTAAAGACAAGAGTATCAGTCCTATCAAAAGCCTTTTTCATTATGAAAAAGAAAACCATAATAGCTAAGATTATATTACTAAAAGCCGCTAGAATGATGGAAGCAAATAACCCACTAGTACAAAATATTTGGGTAAATTTAGTAACCTTTTCTTCAATTAAATCTAAAATGTTTATTTTACTATTTATTTCTCCTAATTCTTCTAAATGATTATCTAAATTTTTATACTTTTTATAACAATCATAAATTGTTTCTTCTTCATTATTGTAATATTCAAAATATAACTTATCAATTTTCTTTTGAAATTTTTGAACTTCTTCTTCATACATTAAATAAGCATTTTTATGACCATATTCATTAAAATATAATTTAATATTCGTAATTATATCTTCGAAAATTGTTTTTATCTTGTTCTTTGTCTTACTAAACATTTGTCTTGCTCCTTTTGTCTTTCGGTATCTAAACTTATAGATATAGATTCATTATCTTTAAGTATTTTTTCATTCTTTTGCATTAATCTTTCAATATTACCATTTAAGATTCCTAAATTATTTGCGACATTAATAGCATAATTTAAATAATTATTCATCTTAGCATCTTCTTTTCCCCAAATTTCGCCATTTACATTAATAAATAAATAATTTAGATAAGTAAAGAAAATACCTAAAGGTAAATTTAAAAGA
>CANQXB010000008.1 GCA_947627805.1 uncultured Bacilli bacterium | reverse complement strand
AAACTCTCATTTTTCCCTTTGTTTATGGGAATTTATGAGAGTTTTTATTATTAACAACTGATAAATTCAAGATTATATCATAAAAATACAAAAATCTACAATTTTTGAAAGTTTTTTTATTAAAATGTGTCAAATTGTGTTATTATATTAATAGGAGAATAGAAAAAATGATAAAAGTATTATTTCAAATAAAAGATAATAAACTATTTGTTCAAGAGAAAAAAAGATTAAAGCAAGAACAAAAAAGTCTTATAAATACTAATGTAATTAGTCAAAACGAACTAGCTTTTAGTGATGAATATCTTTTAGAAAATGAAAAAATAGTTAATAACTTTTTAAAAGAACTAATTAATTCTTATAATATTAATACTTTAGTCATTAAAGAATTTAAAATTGCTCCTTTAGTTTTAAATGTTACAAAAAATATATCTAAATTAATTAATTTACATCTTTTAGAAGAATCAGTTTTAACTTATAAAATAACGGAAAAAATTATTAAAACAAATACTATTAAATATATATCAATTTATAATTTACCAACTTATTTATTAGAAATGTTAGATAAAGAAGGTATCAATGTTTCTTCCCGAAATGAAATTCTTTTCTTAAGTAATTTCATGAAAGAAAATAATATGGAAAACTTCTCTTCTATTTATTATAAAACTTCTATTTATTTAAAATTACCTTTTTCTAAAGAAGATGAAGAAGATTTCTTATCTTTTATGAAAATCAATAAATATTTAAAAAATATCTATGTTAGCAATTTAAATAAAAATGATATTGAAAATATTTTAAAAATTCTTTATTCTTTAAAACTTAAAAATATTAAAATTCATCTAGAACAAAATATTAGTGATATTGAACTAATTGAATATTTAAAAAAGATTAATAAGAAAAATAGTCGAACTAATCATATTTTATTTAAGATTGATTATTCTAAAGATTATTTACAAGATAACTTAATGAATCAAATGAATATTAATACGATTAAAGCTTGTATCTATATTTCTTTAATTTTAATTTCTTCTTTAGTTTTTTATGTTTTCTTTTCTAATTATTCTTCTATGCAAAAAGTTGAAGAAATTCAAAAAGATATTAGTGATGTTATTGCGAAAAATGTAAAAACTGATGATAATGATGATAATATAGAAATAATTCCTGATAATAATATAAATAATGAAGAGGAAAAAGAAAAAACAATTAATGAAGATGTTTATAGTCTTTTAGAAATTAATAAAGATACTGTTGGTTGGTTAAAAGTAAATAATACTAATGTTGATTATCCCGTAGTTCAAGCTAGCGATAATGATTATTATTTAGATAAAAACTTTAAAAAGAAAAAAGACCCAAGTGGTTGGATATTTATGGATTATCGAGCTGATGCCGTTAATTTAAGCCAAAATACTATTATCTTTGGTCATAATATGTATTATAGTGGCGTTATGTTTGGAACACTATATAAAACTAAATATTCAAATTGGTATAAAAAAGAAGAAAATCAAATAATTGAATTTGATACTATATATGAAAAATTAAAATGGAAAATATTCTCTATTTATGTAGTTCCTAATACTAATGATTATTTAATTGCTAGTTTTAGTTCCCAAGAGAGATTTCAAGAATTTTTAGATTTAATTATTGACCGCAGTATTTATAATTTTAATACTCCTGTATCTAGTAGTGATAAAATATTAACTTTATCAACTTGTTCTAATAATGGTAAAAATAGATTAGTTATCCATGCTGTCTTATTAGAGCAATAAAATGTCATTTTAAAACCCGATTAAATCGGGTTATTTTTTCTTTTAACTTACATACTTTTCCATTTGTTCTAAATTAAGTTGCAATCTTATATTATTTTTATCTAAAGATAAAGCTTTTTTAACATAGGAAACACTTTCTTCATAATAACCTAAATTAAAAGCACAAATACTTATTAAATCATAAATAAAAGCATTCCAGGCAAATTCTTCATTAATATAAGAATTACTCTTTTCTTTTATTTCTAAAGCTTTTCTTAAATAATCATAAGCTTTCAAATATTCTTCTTTTTCATAATAAATAAAAGCCAGTTCAACATAACCTTCTCTTAAATAAGGGGCTTCTTTTATAGCCATTTCATACCAATTAATAGCTTCATCTATTTCTTCCTTAGCTTTATAACATCTGCCAATAAAACGCATGGAAGCCGCTCTTTCATCTTTCCATGTCGCTTTTTTTAAATTTAAATGTTTCTTTAAAGTAGCAATAGCCTCATCCCACTTACGATAATACATATACTCTCTTCCTAAATAGTGCATATTCCTGTCATCTTCAGGGTCTTCTTTAACACTTAATTCTAAAAGAGGCAAATAAGAACTTCTTGGTTTAGTACTATCAGGGTAATGATTAATAGTAATCCCTTTACATAAAACTTCTTTTTCTTCTTTTAAAGGAGTTAAAACTTCATGAACAGGATGAGTCCACTTATAATAACCATTTTTATGAATTTTATTACTTAAAAAACTGGTTCCCGGATGACCATATTCATCAAATGACCAATTATAATTATATCTTACTCTAGTTACACCATCATTCCAAACACTTAACAATTCTTTTTTCCAACCTTCAACCATTATTTCATCTAAATCAATGCAAATACAAATATCATAATCTTTAGGCACTAAAGCAAGGGAGGCATTTCGCGCATCATCAAATCGCCAAGGAGCAAATATTTGCGTATGAACTTCAACTCCTAAATCTTTTAGTAAACCCACTGTATTATCAGTTGAACCTGTATCTAAAACAATAATTTTATCAGCCTCTTTTAAAGAATTAACCCAACGACGGACAAATTGTTCTTCATTTTTGGCAATCGCATAAACACACACTTTATAATCTTTCAAAATATCACCTAGCATATTTTATGTCAAAAGAACTTTTTTGGGTAATAAATCTACCCTAATTACTTTAAAATATGTTATAATTTTCTATTAAGAAAGAAGGACCTATTATGATTTATCTCGATTATAGTGCCACAACTCCCGTTAAAAGTGAAGTTTTAGATTCATTTAATAAAGCTTCATTAATCACTGGTAATGCTAATTCTTTACATAAACTCGGAACAAAGGCTCAAAGTTTAATTCTAGAAGCTACTAAACAAATTAGTAATCTTTTAAATTTAAAGAATAAAGAAATCATTTATACAAGTGGTTCTACGGAAGCTAATAACTTAGCTATTAAAGGAATTGCTTTTAAATATCAAAACAGAGGAAAACATATTATTACAAGTAATTATGAACATTCTTCCGTTAAAGAATCTTTAGAATATTTAAAAACTTTAGGATTTGAAATTGATTATATAAAAGAAGATGAAAATGGTTTAATAGATTTAAAACATTTTAAAAGTTTATTAAGAGATGATACTATTTTAGTAACTATTACCCATGTTAATAGTGAAACAGGTCTTATAATGCCTATTGAAGAAATTAGTAATATTTTAAAAGACTACCCTAAATGTTATTTACATGTTGATATGACTCAAAGTATTGGCAAAATAAAAGTTAATTTAGATAATATTGATTTAGTTTCTTTTTCCGCTCATAAAATTTATGGTATTAAAGGAATTGGAGCTTTAATAAAAAATAAAAATTTAGAATTAACTCCTTTAATTCATGGAGGAAAATCTACCACTATCTATCGCAGTGGTACTCCTTGTCATCCTTTAATTGCTTCATTTGCGAAAGCTTTAAGATTAGTTTTAGAAAATATTGAGGCTAATTACAATTATGTTTTAGAATTAAATAATTACTTAAAAGATAATTTAAACCAATATAAAGATGTTTTTATTAATAGTAATACCCACTGTTTACCTCATATTTTAAATATTAGTATAATAGGTATTAAAGCGGAAACTTTTATGCATGCTTTAGAAAATAAAGATGTTTATGTTTCTACAAAAACAGCTTGTAGTGATAATGAGGCTTATAGTGAAAGTGTTTACAGTTTAACAAAAGATATAGAAAGAGCTCGCTCAAGTCTTCGTATTAGTATTTCTCCTTTAACTACTAAAGAAGAATTAGAAGAATTTTTAAAAATATTTAAGGATTGTTATAACAATTTAAAAAAACTATAGGTTAATATAATTTTCAAAAGACTTAAATTATTCATATTTTATATTGGGAGGCTAAATATGAATAATGTCCAAAGAGCAAGATGTATAATTGATAATTTTAATAAAAATTATGTTCCAACTGGTTGTTGTTGTGGAGGAAATAACGGTACTCCAATAAATGCAACTTTTACAATTGGAACAGTAACTACAGGTGCTCCTGGAAGTGCGGCAAGTGCTAGTATAACAGGTACTTCTCCCAACTTTATCTTAAATTTAGTAATACCAAGTGGCGCCACTGGTCCAACAGGCCCAACTGGAGCAACAGGACCACAAGGTGTTCAAGGTTTACAAGGTGTTCAAGGAATTCCTGGAGTTACAGGTCCTACCGGTGCAACCGGAGCAACCGGCCCTACAGGTCCTCAAGGTATCACAGGTATTCAAGGTCTAGTTGGAGAAACTGGCCCAACAGGTCCAACTGGCCCAACGGGAATTACCGGTCCTACTGGTGATACTGGCCCTACGGGTCCAACAGGAATTACTGGTCCTACTGGTGACACAGGTCCTCAAGGTATTGCAGGTATTCAAGGTCTAGTTGGAGAAACTGGTCCGACAGGTCCAACTGGCCCAACAGGAATTACCGGCCCTACTGGTGATACTGGTCCTCAAGGTATTGCAGGTATTCAAGGTTTAGTTGGGGAAACTGGTCCGACAGGTCCAACTGGCCCAACGGGAATTACCGGTCCTACTGGTGATACTGGTCCGACAGGTCCAACAGGTCCAACAGGTCCGACTGGTCCAACCGGAGATACTGCAAATGGTTAAAAGTGGCACATATAATTTTTTAGTAATATAAAATTATTTAAACAAAAAATCTAGAATATATTTTTATTATAAACTAGATTTTTATATTAATTTTTATATTAAAATGTAGTAGTGTTAAATCCAAGATTTTCTAAATATTTCATATTTTCTTCGGCAACTTTTTCGGCAATGTCTTTATCAAAATATGATATATACCATAAATAAGTAGTTGGGTCATCTTGTAATTGAAGCATATAATCTTGTGTTGGATTTACGGTATAGTTTCTAATTTTATTAAAACAATCCTCACATAGAAAACTATGAGTACACCATGTTAAATAACCTTCAGTAATTTCTTTGCAACAGCCATCACAAGTGGCTACTTCTGGCAATATAGTTCCTTCTGTAGTTGTTTTTACATAATTTATTCCATTTGATAAATATTCTAATTTTTTGCCATATTTTTTTATATCTGTGGCATTAAAATCTTCCATTTTTTTCATTTTTTCCTCTTTCCTTTCATCTTATAAGTATTAAAACTTAATATATCTATCAATTAATTTTTCTATCATTAATTTATTTGACATTTTAAAAGATAGAAATTCTTTGACTATTAAATCACTTAGTTAAGTAAATCATCACTAAAATCGAATTTTCCTAAATCATATCCTTTTATATTACACTTTGTTATAATTTTGGTCTTTAACTTTTTAAGGTATTTATGATTATCAGTAAAATCCAATTTTTTTAAATCAAGCCCTCTAATATGATAATAAAAAATTTCTTTAAATTCATTACTAATTAATTTTTGCTCAAGTTCTATGTATAAATCAGAAATTTGTTTATTAATCTTTTGGCTTTCTTTTATTAAATTATCAATTTTAGCATTTAATTCTTTTATATTTTTATCTTCTTTCATACTAATTTTTCCTTTCTTTTTCTTTATAAGGGTTTTGAACCTTATAATGTATATCTATTGTTCCATCTTCACCTATATAAATTACATCAATTAAATTTAATAACATTAATTTATTAGGTTTTTTAAGTGATAAAAATTCTTTGACTATTTTTGAATAGTCTGGCTCTATAATATTTTTTTTGAGTATAGAATTTAAATCATCTTCATAATTTTTTAGTTTCTTTTTTTCATATTCTATTGCTTCTAATTTACTTTTAGTTACTCTTTGATATTGTTCTAAATCAATTACACCTTCTAACTTGTCATTATAAACATTATCTATCTGTCTTTGGAGTTTTTCTATTTCTCGATTACTTTTATCAATGTTTAGTTTTAAATCAACTTGTAATTGTTTACTTTGTTTTTTATCTTTTAATTTTTCAACAAAATTATGACTATCAACATAATGCAGGCATTCCTCCTTGATATTTTTTAAAACTAACTTTTCTAACTTTTCGTAAATAAATCTATGAGCGGTACACACTGTTTTTCTGCTTCCGTATTTCCGATAGTAATTACAAACTGTGTAATTATTTGAACGCTCTTTATAATGTTGAATTCCAATACTATGATTACATTCTTTGCATCTCATCATACCTTTTAAAAGATAATCATGGGTTTTTATTGTTTTATTTTTATTTGATTTAAACATTAATTGAACATTATTAAAAGTTTTCTCATCAATAATGGGTTCATGTGTATTTTTTACTATTTTCCATTGTTCTTTTGGTAGATATATTATCATTTTTGATTTATGGTTTAATCTAGTTGTTTTACCTTGAACCATATGTCCTAGATACATTTCATTTTCAAGTATTCTTTTAATTGTATCAGGAGACCACAAATCAATAAGAGTTTTATTTAATTTCCTTTTACTTCCTTTAATAATTGTGGGAATAGGGACTTTTTCATCAGTAAGAATTTTAGAAATATTATCAAGACTATTATTTTCCAATGCTAATTTAAATATTCTTTGTACTATTTCTTTTCCTTTGGGTTCAATTATAAAATGATAGGGGTCATCTGGATCTATTTGATATCCAAGCGGTGGCTCTCCACCTGTCCATTTTCCTACTTTCCGATAATCAGTAAATGTTCCTCTTATTTTTTTAGAAGTTTGTCTTGCAAAGTTTTCATTACCCCAATTTATAACGGGAGCAACTTCATTACTTGGTGAATCAACAAAAGTGTCAATGTTTTCTAGTATTGAAATATAACGAACTTTATGCTCTGGAAACCATCTCTCAATATAATCATCAGTTTGAATATGGTCCCTTCCTAATCTTGATAAATCTTTAGTAATAACCATATTTACTTGTTTATTTTCAATTAATTTAATTAACTTATTAAAATCTTCTCTATCAAAAGTAGTTCCAGAAACACCATCATCTTTTAAAATAGCAACTTCTACAAATTGGCAATTAGGATATGCTTTTTTCTCTTCTTCAACGTATTTTTGACAAATTTCAATTTGGTTTCTTATACTTCGACTTTGTTCTTCCTTGCTTTTGCCTTGTTCTTCTTTAGAAAGTCTAGCATAAATAACATAACACATTACTCTAACAACACGCATAAAGTTATCATATAATTCCAAGCATATCCCTCCAATCTATTTAATCTATAGTACAACATTCAATAAGCAGTTCTTCTATTACTTTTTGAATTGTTGGGCCATTTTTATCAAAATGTATTACAACTTTCATTTAAACCTCCACTATAATTTATGTCGAGGTGAATACATTTTGACCTACTAATATTTTAGTTAAATCTTTTTAATTTAACAGTAACCCTAATATTAATCTAACAGCTTTAAAATTAAATACAAGATTTCTAAATTTTAAAATCTATCTTTTATTTTAGTTAAACAAGGTGTTGAGTCATCTAATAAAATAAATGAAAGAAATAAATCTTGATATCTGGTATCTTTTATTTCATTTAAATAAGATATTGATTCATCTAATAAATCAAAGACCAACAATGTGCCGTTATATCCAGCATCTTCGTATGTATCATCTATCTCAAGCAAAAAAAGTTTTTTAGTGGCTTGAGATAGTAATAATCTTTTAAATGGACTAGTTTTATACATTCTTTCAAACCAATTAATTAATTCCTCAAACTTTTTTATTTTGGCTATGTCTCTTTCTTCCTTAATAAATTTTTTAAGAAAATAATTTAATATTCTCATACATTCTTCAAACGTATATGTTGGAATTTCAATTTCTCTATCATTTACTATAATTTTTTCCATTTTTTCTTTTCCTTTCTATTGTAGTTAAATACATCTATAGGTGTGTTTAACTTTTTTCCCCATCTTTTATTATCATCTTTTTTATAATGATAATATTGATTTTTATTTTCTTTTTTTTATTACTATTATAGGATTTGTGGCTAATATAAACTGCCTATTTCAGTTTGACATTAAGTCTAGCACTTTTAAGATAAAAGGTTATAATAATAATTCATAACCATATCATTATATAAACATCGTTCATATTGTTGTTGAATTTTAGGCAATAGTTCATTTAGACCATGTGTATTGTAAGTAGTATTATCTATAGTAATTTTAAAGTACCCCGTGCTTTGACTTATTACATTTAACTTAATCAAAGCATACACATAATTAGTAAAATTACTAATTCCTGAGCCATAGACCAAATAAAATGGGATTTTTATTTCTGGTCTAATTTTATTGCTTTTAACAATTTCAAATTCTAAATTTTTACCATTATCACTATATTTAGTCATATTTTTAAATTCGGTATAAGCACCATTAGAAGTTATGGGAGATACTTTAATTATAATATCTGAATTGTATTTAACATTTTTGTTACCATATTCTTTTAGTATAGTTCCTTTAGTGGTGTCAATTTTATTTCTATATTGATTAAGTATAATAAAACATATATTTTTAGCCTTTGCTAAAGCATTATACTTATTCATAAACATTACTAAAGGTCTTGAATTATATATTGTACTATTGTCAGTAATAGACTTTCCTTTTTTTAAATCTAAAAAGCAATCATTTATTAAACAAGCAATAGAATCAATAATTATAAAAGATATTTCACTAGTGCTAATATACATATCAAGATATTCTTCTACCTTTTTGAAACTTGATTCTTTTAAATAGAAGAATTGCTTATTAATGTATTCTTCTAAACCAATAGAATTTACTAATTCTTTAGAAATAGAACCTTCGGCATCTAAATAAACAACATTATGTCCTTGACAACATAAATTTTTAGATATTTGCAAAGCAATAGTTGTTTTACCCATACTACTTTCGGAAATAAACTGAACTATGTTTCCTAATTCTAAACCACCTTTAAGCAAAGTATCTAAAGCAATAATATTTGTCGGTACTATTTTACTTCCTATATTAGAATTTTTAATTTTTTTAGATACATCTTCTAAAGTTATATTTTCCTTATTTACTCTTGCCATTTTTTAATTCCTTTCCGCATGGTAATTTTTAGTTAACATTTTCTGATAACAATCATAACAAGTCATATATGGACTAGGTTTAGAAAATTTGCAATTACAAATATTGCAATAATTAAATAATTGGCCGATACTAAATTGGTAATAGCAATTATCACAATTTTTATAGCCGTCTAATCTTTTTTCTTTTCCACAAGAACAGCAATAGCGATATTCTCTCATTTTAATAACTTCCTCCTTTCAAATTATTACAACAAGAAAATGATTTTACCTTGACTAAAATATTTAAACATTTTATACTATCAAGCAAGAAACAATTATTTTCTTGTTACTGAACTCATCATAACATGATAATTAATACTTAATTTAAATTAGTTTTAATGGTAAGATAATGGTAAGAATTTAATAGAAGGAGACTAAATTATGGAAAGTATAGAATATGCCCTTAATGCCAAAGATAGTGAAAAATATAATCCTAAAGTATATATTAAAAAAATTTATTATAAATGCGATGAAAATGAAAGTAATGATTTAGAAACAGATAATACAATAGACTATACTTATGATAGTTCTACATGTTGGACATTTAAATCATGCAATCATTGTTTTATTGATAAAAGAAGTGCGTTTGATAGCATAATAGATTTTGGAAAAAAGTTGGCAACAAAACCCGAAGAACTTAACGAAAAGGAAATTATTAATTCACCTCAAAAAAATTCTTCTTTAAATGATATTTTAGATTATTTACATTATGTAAATAGCGAAGAGAAAAAGAACTATAGAACTTTTTTTACTGAAGTAGTAGAAGATTTTATTGACGAAAATTTTTATCCATATGCTACTTTTGACAAAGAAGATTTAATTATCAATTTTTGCAAAGATTGTATGACTTTTTATATTTTATATCAAATACATATTTGGACCATAAAAATTATAAAGAATATTAATGAAAGCGCTAAAAATCCAAGTGAAAACAAAGAATTAAAAAAATTAATTGAAAATTTAGCTAAGAATTTAGATTTTGTCGATTTTAAGGGAATTGTTTATACTATTGATTTAAATAAACTAATTTTCAACTTACCAAATAATTATTCTACTAGTGAAGATTATAACTTTTATATAAACTTTAATTATCAAAATGCCGACCAAAATCAAATTTTAAAATACTGTGAAATAATAAGAAGGGTATTAATCGGATACTTAATAGACATCATCCAACAAGACAATAATAATTATTTAATTACAAAACAAAAAGTATTTTATAATTTTGAAAATAAAGAATATATTAATATTGAAACTACTAATTCTTTAATGGCTATAGTATGTAATGAGTTATTATTTTGTATTTCATCCAACACTATGGCATTTGCAAGAATACCTTGTGCGAACCCAAATTGCACAAATTATATTAATAATAAGGGAAGAACTAAATATTGTGATAATCAGGAATGTCAAAAATATAGAAAAAATAAAAAAAGCAATGACTCTTATCATCGCCAAAATATCACTTAAAAACAATAAGAAATCGAACTTATTGTTTTATTTTTGTTCAAATGTTTTAATATGGTTATAACAAGTGGTTCTGCTTTTTACCCCGTAGAGTTTTTGCATTTCACATAAAGTTATTTCTTTATTTTTCCATTGTAAATAATATTTTAAAAATTTTGCATTATTTTCTAAATCTTTTTTAGTAACAATAGGCCTTCCTATTTGTTTTCCGGCTCTTCTTGCTGTTTCCATTCCATATATAGTATTTTGTCTTTTGGCTTTATTGTCTAAATCTCCCAAAATTCCAAATAACATAATGATAAATTCATCAATAAAACTTAATTTTTCATTTCGACAATCAAATTTAAATTGTCCAATTTCTAACTTTAATTTATATTTTTTTACGATTTCTATAAGGGCAACCATATCTTGAATATTACGTGAAACTCTATAAAAATCTGTCGCTGCCAAAACACTACCAGGGTTATTCTCTAATATAGTCATTAATTTATCAAATTCTGGTCTTTGATTTCTAGTTTTAGAGCCCGAAACATATTCTACATATATATGTTCTCGCGGTATTCCCATATTCAAAAGTGCTTCAATTTCATAAAGTGCATCCTGTTTAGTTGTTGAACACCTTGCATATCCATATTTCATTTTATTTTCTTCATTAATCATAAATTTATTTATTCCTTTCATAAGCCCAATGAACAATCAAAGGTATATTTTTTTGATTGAACATTTATATATAAAATTACCAGTATTATCACCAATAAATAAAGTAAATAATACTGCACAATTAAACGTTCCTTAAAATGAACGCCATATCTTAAACAAAAATGATACCAAATTGTATCACTTTTTATTTGCTAAAATATATAATTAATCGACATTTTTTAATATGTCAATAGCATCTACCTCTAATGCTCTAGCCATTTCATCAATATCATCGATTGTAATATATTTTAAAATATCATATTTTAAATACTTTTTTATTTTACTTTCTTTTATACTTGTTTTATTACTTAAAAATACAATATAATCATCAATTTTTTTGTCTTTGCTTATATTTTTGTTATCTAGAATTTCAAGTAAATTTTTTGTAATTCCATTACCTAATCTTATTCTATCTTCATAAGTTATCTTAACTTTCATACTTCCTTCTTTCTTTTTTAGTGCTATAATGAAACATTTTGAAAGATTCTAACAACATTTTATTTAATTTAACATATAAAACATCACCTAAAAACAAATCTAAACACTTTTATACTAGCCAATCAGGTATTTTTACTTCTTCTTCATCATCATTTTTTCCTTTTGCATTTTCAATATTAGAGTTTTCATCTAATTTAAAACTTTTCAATATTTTATAAATGTATTTTAAATTCGTTACACCATTAAAAACTGCTTCTTTTAATGCACTTCTTATTTGTTCTTCAGTAAAGCCTTCATTATTTAGCCAATCTTCTATGATTTCCTTTTCTTTTGGTGTTAAAATCCTGTTCATCTCTAATTGAAATTCATTTATAATTTCTATATTCATTTAATTTTCTCCTTTTCTTTATCATAATTAATAAGAAATAATGGATCAACTTCTAAAGCCGCGGCAACTTTTTCCAATTCTCCAAATGAAAACCTCCTCGACTTTATATCTAAATCAAACATTAATCTTGTTTTCAAAAGATTTTTGTGTAACTTTTGTGCTAGTTGCAATTCACTTATTTTATTATCTTTGCAATAATTTAATATATTAACTGTTATTTTATCTTTTAAATTCATAATTTTTCCTCCTAATATTCATTGGCGAATAGAATTGTTGTTGAACTTCTATCAGCTTCAGTTATTATATAAACTTTTCCTTGGCTAATATTATATGCTCCTAAAATTCTATCACCATTTTTTACAGCCATATCATTTGCTTTAATATCTTCTTCTACTAAATTCCCCCAGCAACCCATTATGTATTTATCGAAACAATCTAGAACTTCTTTAGAAAATTTTTCATTTCTACTAATCGTATCAGCAATTCCTCTTGACATATATACATTCCCAATATTAAATTTAAGCATTTTCTAATGACACCCTTTCTAATACTTTTTTTGTCCATGTGTTTAAAAATTTTTCTTGTTCTTTATTTATAGGTTCATTAAATTTACTTCGAGCCTGAACAACTTTTGAATTTTGTATTTCTACAGTTACTAAAGATTTATCTATATTTTCCAAACTTCTTAAAAAGTAAATGTCGCTTTCCCCGAGAGCATACCTTTTACAATAAGTAAGTAAACAATTTTTTTGACTATTTGCTTCTTGTTGCATACTTGCTACAGAAGGGGCGGGATAAATTATATACTTATTGTTTTGATAAATAGTTTTATTAAGTTTTTCTAATCTTATTTTGATTAATTTATCATTTTGTTCATTTTCTACTAATTTAATCAGTTTTACTAATTTATCATGTTCTTTCATTAAATTTTCAGGATATAGTATTTTTTTATCTTTAAGGTCATATTGTAATAATCGACACATATCTAAATAGTCCAAATAATCTCTGGTATAATATTTATTTTTACTTAAAACTTTATAATAAGCAACTTCCAAATTTACATATTTTGATAATTTTTCTAAATCACTATAACCAATTAATTTATTAATCAAATTTATATCTTCTTTTTTTAGTAATCGTAAAACTTTTAATTGTTCAAAATTAATATTATTTTTAACCATAAAAGGTAAAAATGTTTTAGATACTCCAAAAATTTCTTGAAAATTACTTCCTTTAGTGAATTTGTCCGCATCGCTAGCAAGGTTATATAATTTCATTTTTATTAGCATCTCAAAACTATGATAACGAGCCAATCTCAAACATTCTACAAAATCAATATAACCTGCTCTTAAAACATATTTATCTAACTGTGAATATTTAAATTCCGTATTTTTAAATAATCTTTTCAAATTAGAGGGGCATACAATTCCATAAACATCTCTATAAGCCCATTTACTTCGCGCACGCCAATGAGTAAAGGTGGTATTATGAGAAACATACATATTGCCCATTTTGTTTATTAGTTGATTAGTTGTATAGTCATGGGTTTCTTCATCTTCAATAATTGTTCTCATAAACTCTGTAACATTACTTTTTAATATATTACCATCATAATATGTACGTAGTTCAAATGTTCTAAGTATCAAAGTATTATTTATTTTATCTAATAACTGTAAATTATCTTTAAATGTATATTCTTTAAGACGATTAGTTTTTACTAATAACTTTTGTTTACAATTAGGACATTTAATTTTGCAATCAACCTTTGTTTTAGCAATAAACTTATTACCGCAACAGGTGCAGTAGCAGTTACCGCCTTTGCTTTTTATAATCAAATTGTGAAGTTTTTTATTTTCATCTATAAATTTTTGAAATGAATTTGGGATAGTAAATTCTTTATCTGCCTGAGCGAGGATTAATCTATATTTTTTCTTGATATACATTATATCTCCAACTTTAACTGACTTTCATTTTTTGTTTGCTTTTCTTCATTATTTGATTTTTTAATAATTGCATTATTAATTCCTAACTCTTCATTACTTTTAGAGTAGTAGTTGATTATCCATTTAAATACTTCATTATCTTCAATAAAAGCGACATTATCAACTGCCTTTTTTCTTGCTAAATCTTTTACATAATTAAACATATCAGTTAGATTCTTTTCTTCATTCATGTATAAATCTTGCATACTTGATTGTTTCATTAGAAAAACTACAATTCGTTTAAGCGATTCTCCGGGACTCTTTAATGCTAAATATTGTTCTTTTATTCTTTCATACCCATTCATTTATCAATCTCCTTATTTAAGGCTTGTTTTACTTATTTTCACCTCACTTTCCACCAAACCTTAATTAAATTTAACCAGCCTTAATTTTAAAATGAAACCCCTGTAAAGAGATAAATACCAGTTAATGACAAATAACTGAAATTAATCTAAAAATTAATTTTTTATAATGATTATTCATCCACAATAAAAGACATATCATAGAAATATGCCTTAATAATATTCAATATTTTTATTTCTAACAATCATAGCCATCGGAAGCTGGTTTACCCCAACAAAATTCGCTTTTTAAATAATCTTCCATAGTTTTAGAACCATATAATCTTGCATATCTTGAACTTGATATATTCATAAACATAGCATATACATTCTCATCTAATTCTTTGGTTAAGTCTGTTGCTCCACTATTTAATTTTGGATTATATTTAATTTTACATTCATATAAATATCTACCATATCCATCACTTTCTACTTCCGTGCATCTTGTCGAGATAACTTTACCAATGGCATAATTTGTTCCATAATCACTAAACTTTAAACTTTTGATATCTTTTTGTATATCGACTGCATAATCTATATCATCGCTACAACCAGTAATTGTTAACAACATAACTACAAAAACTAAACAAATAAATACTTTTTTCATACTTCTAAATTTCCTTTCTAATTTCCTAATAATTTCGTATATTCTTCTTTATTAATGTTTATTTTTCCACTATTATTAAATTTTCGATTTGGTAAAGTATTTTTAAAAGATATTTTTCTTTCTTTAAATACTTTAAAATTATCATAAAATATATAACCTTTAGCAATATATTGCTCCATTTCTTCTTCGGTTCCTGTAAATATACCAAATGGGTATTGATACAAGCACTTGTATAATTTCCATTCATTTTCAGTTTTAGGAATATCAAATTGTTCATATCTTACAACAGTACATTCAGCAACAATGTAATCATCTTGTTTAAATAATATTTTACTTCCAGGAGTTATGTAATTAGAACTGAAGGGAGCATTAGTTCCATACATATGAGTTTTAGCAAATTCATCGATTGCTTTATTATCAGCATATTTAGGATTATAACTTAAAACATAATATTGAATATCTTTAACTTCTGATTGTATATCTTCTTCATACTCAACATAATCTTTTAATTCTATAACTTCAACATTTGTTATATTATAATCTTGTCTTAATAATTTTGTAAGATTGCAATCATCTTCATAACATATTACTACATAATTTCTATTAGTTACCATATCTTCTATGTGTCCATGTCGTATAAAATTTCT
Source organism: uncultured Bacilli bacterium (assembly GCA_947627805.1). GTDB lineage: Bacteria > Bacillota_I > Bacilli_A > RF39 > UBA660 > SIG200. Next base: position 3,072 of record CANQXB010000008.1, on the reverse strand, counting down.
TGATTGATATTCAAATTCTACAGTAACTCTTTCGCCATTTTTATACTCAATATCATCAATATCAAAACCTTTAGTAGATTTTGGTGAAACTAATTTAGGGAATCCCAATTCTTTATGAATACTTGAAAATATGGCTATTACTCCTTGTTCTTGGGTTATAGGAGAATATATTTTTATCTTTTTCATTCTCAACACCTCAAGTATATTTTATCAATTTTAAATAAAAATGTAAACCCTTGTAGTATAGTTTTATATTCCCTCGGGTATAATAAAAAATACCCTGAAGTTGGTAAAATTTTATTGGGGTGATAAAATTGAGAATAAATGATAAAGAAAACTATGATAAAATTAAAAACTCAATTAAAATGCACAACTTAAAAGAAATTATCTCTAATAGAGGTCTTTCTATTGTTAAAGTAGGTGTAAATTCTAAAATAAGTGATACCACAATACTTAGTTACATCAACGGAAGTAAAATACCTAGTTTACCAACACTTATAAGCATGGCGGATTATTTATCTTGTAATATTGATTATTTACTTGATAGAACTAACAACCCAATGAAAGTAGATGATATAAGTAATTTGGATCCCGAGGTATCACAATTAATTTGTAACTATTTAACTTTATCAAAAGATAATCAAAGACTTGTAAAAGGCTATATAAAAGGATTAATTGATTCAGAAAAATAATAATTTATAAGAAGTACTAATACTAATAATTGTACTTCTTTTGTTTTTTTAAAAATGAATTTCTAATAATAATGTAACAGCCTTCAATTTAAAATGCAACCCCTAAATAAAAAATAAGTTATAATGCAATATTTATAACTTATTTTAATTTTGCTATTACTATTATTTGATAACCTTTTTCAACCAAATTATTATTTACTGATAATATAATGTTACTATTTTGATTTATTTTAGAACTAATAGTTCCTGTAATTTTTTCTATTTCAGCAATTCCTATATTATCATTTCCATTAATATTAACAATATAAGAGTCTTCGATATTATATTCTTTTAATTTTTTACATAGATTTTCAATAACTGCTTCAACATTATTGCCACTTTCTAGAATTGCAATACAATCGCCATTAATATATTTCTTAATATCATCGGTAGATAGATTAATAATTCCTTTGCCTAAAAGATTATAAATAATATTGTTTGTTATTTCTATTAAATTGTTTTTAGCATAAATAAAGTTAGAAGTCTTTAATTTGTTACTTAATAATATTGGCTTATCATTAAAGATTAATATATAAGAATTAGTTGTTTTAAGTTTTATTGATACATAATCATCTTGGGTTATATCTCCAATAATGACAATAATATCATTTTTATCATTTTTAGTTATACCTTTTAAGTTTATTAAACTAATATTATTATCAAACATTACATTACTTCCTCCTTTAAATTATCTTTATCAATGGAACCAGTTATATCTACGGAATTTCTATCAAATATTGATTCAGTTATATCAACATTATTAAAATCTCCTACAATAGTTACACCTAATAAATTAGCACCTTGAAGTGATTTCTCACGAACCAGTTGCACATTTATAATTGCATTTGTATTTTTTAAACAAGCATATTCTACCACTACATCCTCAAAGTCTTTAGTAGATAAATCAAGGCCCTCTAAATTAGCGCCATATAAAGATTTATTTTTTACTAATTGTGGATTAATATGAGCATTGGTACCAGATAAATCAGCAAGTTCAATATCTACGTTATTAAAGTTCATATTACTTAAATCTAATCCTGATAAATTAGTACCACTTAATGATTTATCATAAACTATTTGAGGATTAACAACAGCATTTGTTCCTGTTAAAATAGTATGTTCTAATTTTACATTATCAAAATTAGCATTTGATAAATCTAATCCTTCTAAACAAGAAAAAGATAAATCTTTATCCTTTATTTTTTGGGGATTAATAACTGCTCCAGTATCTTTTAAATTAGCTCCCACAATATCTACACCCGTAAAATCATATTTACTTAAATCAAGGCCTTCTAAATTACATGCTTTTATATTCTTGTCTTTTACTTTTTGGGGGTCAAAAATGACTTTATTTAAATCAAGACTTCGTAAATCCATTCCTGCAACATTAACATTTGTAAAATCTTCTTTCATATATAAACTCCATTAAATGTTATTAACTTTTATTGTACTAAGTGGTCCATAGCAATTTTTTTCAACAACAATTTCATAATCACTTGTATCATTAATTCTATTCATAAATAATACTATATCACAATCATTAAGTAATGATACCTTATCGATATCTTCTTCTAATTTATGTAAAACAATTATTGGAATATTTAATATTCTTGATAAAATTTTAAATTTTCTCAAACATTCTTTAATATCACTATCACTATTTTCTATTGCCAAACAAGAATAATCAATTACAACTAAATTTATATTATTAATTTCTTCGCGAATTTTATCTAATAGGTCATTTAATTTTAAAGATTTATTAATAATCAATGTATTGGTGTTTATTATTTTTGCTGACTTGTCATTTGTATTTTCTAAATTAAAATAAAGTATTTTTTGAGTTATTTGTGTTGATACATAATTGATAATATCAATAGCAAAAGTTGATATATCAATATCTTGTTTACCTTCAATTAATATAAGTTCTTTTTCATTTATTCCATGAATTAAGTTGTCTAATTCATTAAAACCGGTGTTTATATTCATTTATAAGCACTTCCTTTCTAGTAATTATATTGTACACCAGAATAAAAATAAATAAAAGATATCTTAAGATTTAATCAAAAAATTTTTTATTTTTTTCAAAAAAATTTAAAAGTAATCCCACATATTTACCCATTAATAACACTTCTAACAAACAAAAGAGATTTATTAATATAATTAACCACTTTAAATAAATATTTAACAAAAACAACCATTTTTTAATTTGCTTTTTTCCCATAAAACCTAAAGAAAATGATATGTGCCACTTTTATATATCTGCAACTGGTCCAGCAGCCGCTTAAAAGAAGAATTTTTTCTTCTTTTTTTGTGACATAAAAAAGCAGAAACTAATTTGTAG
>CANQXB010000007.1 GCA_947627805.1 uncultured Bacilli bacterium | reverse complement strand
TCTCCTTTAAGGGACTATTATAAAGGAAATTTTTCTTTTAAACAAGTATTATTTTTTAGTTTTTCTTTTAAAAATAAGAGAAAAACAAATAATTATTAGAAAGAAAATACCTAAGGCTAAAAATTGAATATTTAAAGGACTAACTTCTTCTTTATTTTGGACTTCTAAACTTTGCATATAATTTTGAAGGCCACTCACTTCTTTGCTATCATCTTTATAAACATAAAAAGTATAGACTACCTCTTCATTAACATTATAAACATCTAAGGTAACTATGGACTCTTCATTACTTAAAATATTATTTTGAATATCAACATAAGTATCTTCTTTTAGTTTATAAGAAAATTCTAAAGAGTTAATATCTTCTTTTACCCGTACGGTATAAGTATAAGTATATTCATTAAAAGGAAGTTCTAATTCTCCATTCAATATTTTTAAATCATATATCATATTATCACTTTTATATTGTGCGAATAATAAAATATTTTATACCAGTTTAATTAAGATTTCATTCATGACATAAAAGTAATTAGGATTTATTTTTAAATACCCATCTTCATATAATAATTCTTTAGTTTTTAATAAATCTTTAACTGGAAAAACATCGGCAACATTAACGGCATATTTATCATAAAATTCACGAATATTTAAGCCTTGAGTTTTTCTTAAATTTAAAATAAGTTCATATTTCATAATATCTAATTTATCTAATATTTCTTTATGAAGAATGGTATCACCTTTTAAATAATTAGTTAAACTTTTGGTATTGTCATAACGGACCCCAAAAACATAACCTGAAGCTCCACAACCAAAACCATAATATTCTAAATTACTCCAATAAACTAAATTATGTAAAGATTCATAACCTTCCTTTGCATAATTAGATAGTTCATAATGTATGTAACCATTTTTAGTTAAAACCTTTTGAATTAAATTATACATATCATAATCTAAATCTTCATTTATTTCTTTAACTTTTTGAACACCTAAATAGGTATTATCTTGAACCATTAAACTATAAGTACTAATATGAGGGACATTTAATTTTAAAAGATAATTTAAATCTTCTTTTAAAGTTTTTTCATCTTCTTTAGGTAAAGCATAAATTAAATCGACATTGATATTGGTAATCCCCATTTCTTTAAGCATTTCCACTTTTTTTAAAGCTTCCTCAAAATTGGTTATTCTTTTTAAATAAGGGTAATTTTGGAAAGAAAAACTTTCAATTCCTAAACTAACTCTTGTTACCCCATATCTTATTAATAAAGAAACTAAAGCTGGATTAATATCTTCAATATTACATTCAAAAGTAAATTCTTTTAATTTATCTTTCTTAAAAATATTTGTTAGATTTAAAAGATATTCTATTTCCTCTAAAGAAAGAGCACTAGGAGTTCCTCCTCCAATGTAAATCGTTCTAATTTCTTCCCCCATATATTTATCTAAAATTTCTTCTTTTAATTTAGGTAAATAGGCTTTAACCCAAGAGGAATTATATAAAACTTTACAAAAATCACAATAAGGACAAATCTTTTTACAAAAAGGAATATGAATATAAACACTATGCAAACTAGTCATTTTTATAATCCTTTGGTATAGTTATCTAATTTATCTTGAAATTCCGTATCAGAAACTTTATGAATATTTTCATGTAAAGTTGATTTAGGAATACCGGTTTTAGCTTCCAATTCTCTTAAAGATAAACCATTTTTAATATAGTCTTCTCCTAAGTCTTTGGCTTCTTCTAAAGATATGGTACTTTTTCTTTTTCCTAAAGACCCACCTTTTTTTACACCCATTAAAATAATTTTTTGTTGGGCTAAATCTAATTTTTGATGTAAGATGGCATCATAACCTTCTTTTGTATTATCTCTTACTATACTTAAATATTTCTTAATACTACTTTCTGATTTGCCAAAATGTTCGGCTGCTTCTTTAATTGTATGCATTTTAATAATATATTCCGCCACTTCTTTTATTAATTCATTCATTTCTTATCTTCCTCACTACTTAAAATACTTAAGAAGGCCTCAGCTGGCACTTCAACTTTTCCAACCATTTTCATTCTTTTCTTTCCTTCTTTTTGAGCCTCTAATAGCTTTCTTTTCCGAGAAACATCGCCACCATAACATTTGGCTAAAACATTTTTTCTTAAAGCACTGATATTTTCCCGAGCAATTACTTTAGAACCAACACTAGCTTGAATGGCCACTTGAAACATTTGTCTAGGAATAACACTCCGCAGTTTAGTGGTAATACTTCTTCCTTTTTCATAAGCAAAGTCTTTATGAACAATTAAAGATAGGGCATCTACTTTTTCACCATTTAATAAAATGTCCATTTTAACTAAATCGCTTTCTTTATAACCAATTAGCTCATAATCGAATGAAGCATAACCATTAGTCCGACTTTTTAATTTATCATAAAAATCATAAACTACTTCCGAAAGGGGTAATTCATAATGAATATTAGCTCTTGTTTCATTAATATATTCTATACTTTTATAAATGCCTCTTTTATTTTGACATAATTCCATAATACTCCCAATATAAGAAGAAGGGGCAATAATACTCGTATAAATATAAGGTTCTTCGATTTTTAACAGTCTTTCTCTTGGAGGCATTTTATTTGGATTATCAACCATAACTTCCTCACCATTAGTAAGATAAGCTTTATATAAAACAGTAGGACTCGTAACCACAATATCAAGATTAAATTCCCGTTCTAAACGCGTAGTAATGATTTCTGAATGAAGTAAACCTAAAAAACCGGTATGAAAGCCAAAACCTAAAGCTTCACTAGTCACTGGTTCAAAAATTAAAGAAGCATCATTAAGTTTTAATTTGTTTAAAGCCTCTTTAAGTAATTCATATTTATTGGCTTCAATGGGGTATATTCCGGAATAAACCATTGGTTTCATCGGTTTATAACCTAAAAGAGGAGTATCTGCTTCTTTTTCTTTTGTCGTAATAGTATCTCCTACATGAACACTCGAAATATCTTTAATCGCCGCACAAATATAACCAACTTCCCCACTTTTTAAAGTATTTAATAATTCTTCTTTCGGTGTTTTAACTCCTAGTTCCGTAACTTCAAAACTTTTATGCGTGGCCATTGTTTTAATTGTGTCCTTAACTTTTATTTCACCATCAACTACTTTAACAAGTAAAACTACTCCTTTATAACTATCAAAATAAGAATCATATATTAAAGCTCTTGTTGGTTTATCTAGATCTATTTTAGGTCCTGGTATTCTATCTACTACGGCATTAAGTAATTCTTTTACACCCTCTCCTGTTTTTCCACTACATAAAAGAATCTCTTCTTTTTTAAAACCTAAGACATTACATAATTCTTCTGTTACTTTAGGAATATCAGCATTAGGTAAATCAATTTTATTAATAACCGGAATTATCTTTAAATCATTTTGCATAGCTAAATAAAGATTAGCTAAAGTTTGAGCTTCAATTCCTTGAGCGGCATCCACAACTAAAATAGCACCTTCACATGCTGCTAAACTCCTGCTTACTTCATAAGAAAAATCGACATGTCCCGGAGTATCAATTAAATTTAATATATAATCTTTGTTATTTCTTTGATACTTAAGCTTAACAGTATTTAGCTTAATTGTGATGCCTCTTTCTCTTTCTATGTCCATACTATCTAACATTTGCTCTTTTAACTCTCTTTTAGAAACAGCTCCTGTATACTCTAAAATACGATCCGCTAAAGTGCTCTTTCCATGGTCAATATGAGCAATAATGGAAAAATTACGAATATTCTCTTCTTGCATAATAACACCATCAATATAATAACATAAATTAGAAGCAAAAAAAAGAAGTATTAACGATTAAATACTTCACTATGACTTCCGGTATTTACTAATAATAAAACTAATTTATCATCAAGATATTGATATACTAATAACCAATCTGGTTCAATGTGACATTCAAAACAATTTTTATATCTTTTGCTATTTTTTAAAATATGGTTTTTATATTTTGGCTCTAACTCTTTTCTTATAGATAACTGTTGAACAACTTCTCTTAATTTTTCTAAATCATGACTTTGCTTAGTAACTTTCTTTAAAGCACTTTTAAACTGTGATGAATAAACAACTTTGTATTTATAAAGACTATTCATCGTCATCCGATAATAATGCTTCCCTTAAATCTTCCCAATTATCATATTTAGGGTATTCATCAATGTGCTTTTTAATATATTTTACTTCTTTCATCATTTCTTTGATTTCTTTTTTGGTGAAAAATTTTTCAATGTCATCTTCATATTCTTCTTCTGCAGTCACTTCAAATGGGACTTTCTTTTTTAAAATAGTTTGTTTGATTGTCATATTAATGAGTCCACTTAAAGTTAGCCCCACTTTTTGGAGTATTTTAGCTACTTCTTCCTTATCTTTAGTGCTAATTTGGACACTTATGGTTGTTGTTAAATTTGCCATAGTTCATCTCCTTTCCCATCAATAATACCATATAAATTAAATTAATTCAATAAATATTATATAAATTATATATAATTTCTATTACTTTATTATATGTAATCTTTTAAAATTTATTTTCTTAAGTTTCTTCTTTTATCTTGACATAAATTTGACAATTTGACCTCTTTATGCTATAATTTACCTAGATATGAGGGGGAAAATATGCGATATAGTTTAGTAGTTTGTAATGGCAATCGTTTTCAAAGAGAATTAAAGGAATATAGTAATGTTCCTGGTTTTAAAACGGATGAAAAAACTTTAGAGGGTATTACGAGTTTTACCAGTAAATTTAATTCTCTTATTGAGCTTAAAACTTTTTTAACCGAAGCCGGAATTTTAAAAACTACCGAGTGGAATAAAAACATTGCCATTGGAGAATTTAATAATAGTTCTTACCCTCGGACTCTATTTTTTAATTTAACATTTCAAGAAGATAAAGTTTTCTTAAATAGAGATTATTTAATTAAATATTATCAAAGTCATCTTGAAGATGCCAAATTTATGAAAGAATTTTACTATCAATTCCATAATAATAACTGGGGAAATAAATTATTTAGAACCATCTACTTAGAACTTGAGCATAAAAGTAATTTAGATAATGAATTAAAAACTAAAGCATTATTAGAGATGAAAAGATTTATCTATGAATATTCATCATATCATAATCGAATTAAAGGTTACTTCGGAGAAGATTTTAAAAGAATTAAATTACTGGCGGGATTTGCTATTAATTATGAAAAAAGATTTAATCCCCAAAAAACTAATAATAATCAAAATGTTAGTCTAGAAAGCCTTAAATTAGAACTTCAAAATCTTTATACTCTTCTTGAAGATAATCCTAATGAAGAAGAAAAAGAAGCCTACATTTCGAGAATAAAAGATATCAAAGGCGAACTACAAGCTATTCAAAATTTAAATAAAGAGGCCAAAGCTCGTAAGAGATATTTAAAAAGTCCGCGCAAAGACCCATATGCTAATTAGAAAGGAGTTAAGATGAAATTACCTAATTTAAAAATTTTAGATGAAAAGAATAAAACTTTAAGAAAAATAAGTCAAGAAGTTACTTTTCCATTGTCTAAAGAAGATAAACAAACTATCAATGATATTATTACTTATCTTACCATGAGTCAAATTAAAGAATATTATGAAAAATATGATTTAAGACCAGGAATGGGACTAGCTTTTATTCAATTAGGTATTCCTAAAAATATCTTTATAATTGTGGAAGAAGTCGACGAAGAAAAATTTGAAAATTATGTTATTATTAACCCAAAAATGATTAGCCATAGTGAAGAATTAATCTATGTAGGGGAAGGTGAAGGATGTCTCTCTGTTAATAGAGAGGTTTGTGGTATTGTTCCAAGATATGCTAGAATGCGAATTGAATATCAAGATATTGAAGGAAATAAAAAAGAAATTCGTGTAAGAGAAGATATATCAGTGGCTTTTCAACATGAAATGGACCATTTAAATGGGATTCTCTTTGTAGATAAAATAGACCCTAAAAATCCTTTTAAAGATAAAGAAAAAATGCGAGAAATATAAATCGCATTTTTATTTTAACTTAATAATTTATTTAATTCTTCTTTTTCATCTTTTAATTTTTGTTTTTCTTTTTCCACTAAATCTTTTGGAGCCTTACTTACAAAATTAGCATTATTAAGTAAGTTTTCTCTTTTTTCGATAGATGATTTTAATTCATTAATTTGTTTTTCTTTTAATCTTAAATCATCTTCGGTTATCTCTTTTTCATAGTAAATAATCGCTTCATAATTTTTAGTACTTACTTTAAATGAGGTTATATTTTTTTCTTCATTTATTATTTTACCTTCTAACTTTAACATTTTATTAATAATATCTTCTTTAAAGTTTAATTTAACTTCAAAATTACTTAGAATATTATTTTCTTTAACCGTTGTTCTAAAGTTTTTAATAAATTCAATAATTTCCTCTACTTCTTTAGCACTTTCGGTAAATATTTGTTTTTTATCATATAATGGGTAAGAACTAATCATGATATTTTCCTCTTTAATAGGAAGATGCTCATAAATGACATTCGTTACATAAGGCATAAAAGGATGTAACATTTTTAAAATACAGGTTAAAGTATAAAGTAACGTACTCTTAGTGGCCTCTGTCTCAATACTAAATTTAGCCATTTCAATATAATTATCACAAAAATCATTCCAAATAAATGAGTAAATAGCGGTATTAACATTATTAAATTCAAATTTTTCCATTGCTTTGGTAACATCTTTAATCGTCTCGTTTAATTTAGTTAAAATCCATTCATCATGTTTTTGTAAATTAGTTAAATTTAATTCTTGAACACTTTCAATATTCATTAAAACAAACCGAGAGGCATTCCAAAGTTTATTAATAAAGTTCCAAGTTGATTTTAGTTTTTCTTCATCAAATCTTAAATCCATTCCGGGAGCTGTTGAGGTTGTTAAGTAATATCTTAAAGCATCGGCCCCATAAGTTTCGATCATGTCCATTGGGTCTACCCCATTGCCTAAAGACTTACTCATTTTTCTTCCTTGCTTATCTCTTATAAGACCATGGATTAAACATTTTTCAAAAGGTCTTTTGTCAGTAAATTCTAAAGATTCAAAAGTCATCCGGCAAACCCAAAAGAAAATAATATCATAACCGGTAACTAAAACATCAGTTGGGAAATATCTTTTATAAAGGTCGGTTTCATCAGGCCAACCCATTGTTGCAAATGGCCATAATGCAGAAGAAAACCAAGTATCTAAGACATCTTCATCTTGATGCCAACCTTCCCCAGTTGGAGCATCATAACCAACATATACTTCTTCATCTTTATACCAAGCGGGAATTCTATGCCCCCACCAAAGTTGACGAGATATACACCAATCATGGCAATCACTCATCCAATTATTCATAATCTTTTCAAAACGAGGCGGAATAAAATTAACTTTTGTATCTTTATTCTTTTGATTATCAACTACTCTTTTAGCTAGTTCATCCATCTTCACAAACCATTGCCGAGATAGATATGGCTCAACCATCGCATCCGTTCTTTCCGAATGGCCAACACTGTGAGTTATTTCTTCAATTTTAATTAAGATTCCTTCTTTTTCTAAATCTTTAACTAGAGCTTCTCTTGCTTCAAAACGGTCCATTCCTTCATATTTACCGGCATGTTCATTCATTGTGCCATCTTCATTTAAGACTTTAATTCTCTCTAAATTATGGCGAAGTCCAACTTCATAATCGTTAGGGTCATGTGCAGGAGTAATTTTAACAACACCCGTCCCAAATTCTGGGTCCGCATGCTCATCCCCAATAATCGGAATTAATTTATTCACAACAGGTAAAATAACCTTCTTACCAATTAAATCTTTATATCTTTCATCACTAGGATTAACCGCCACAGCCGTATCGCCAAATAATGTTTCCGGTCTTGTTGTAGCCACTTCTAAATAATCACTTGAGCCTTCAATAAAATATTTTAAATGATAAAAGGCTCCTTTAACATCTTTATAAATTACTTCTTCATTAGATAAAGCAGTCTTGGCTACGGGGTCCCAGTTAATAATCTTTTCACCTTGATAAATAAGTCCTTTATTATAAAGAGCAACAAAAACATATTTGACGGCTTTTTCAAGTCCTTCATCAAGGGTAAATCTTTCTTTAGTTAAATCAACAGATAAACCTAATTTAGCCCATTGTTTATGAATAATATCTTTATGCTCATCCGTCCATTTAAAACATTCTTTTAAAAATTCTTCTCTGCCTAGTTCATACTTATTAATTCCTTTTTCTTTTAACCGATGAACAACTTTAGCTTCCGTTGCAATTGCGGCATGGTCCATTCCGGGAAGCCATAAAGTATCATAACCTTGCATTCTTTTAAACCGAATAATAATATCTTGTAAAGCGGTATCCCAGGCATGGCCTAAATGTAATTTTCCTGTAACATTAGGAGGGGGAATAACAATAGCATAAGGCTTTTTAGAGGTATCACCACATTCAAAATAATGATGATTTAACCAATTATCATAAACTCCCTTTTCCACTTCTAAATGAGCATATTTTTTTTCTAACATAATTTTCCTCCAAAAGAAAAAGGCTATACCAAAGGGCGAAATTACCGCGGTACCACCTTTATTTGTTCTTTAAATTTTAACGCATTTCTGCTTTTATACTCCATTGCAACAAATATATTCTTCTTTATTAGTTTCCACCAGCCACTAACTCTCTTTAAAAGAATTCCTATACTCCTCAACTTCTTCATATAAACTTCTTTAATTTTACCAAAGTTAAACTTAAACTTCAAGTGTATCTAGAATATTTCCGGATAATTTAAGAACAATTTTATTATTATCTTCTAAAATATCTAATGAACCATTATTAAGATTATAACTTCTAATATAACTATTATTTAAATCTCTATAAACATATAACATATTATTACTTTCGACCATAATATAATTTTTAACAATCTTACAATTAGTAATTAAATAATTAGTTAAATATTCATTCATAGTATAATTATAAATATGATATCTTTCATTATTCTTAGTAACAATTATATCTTTATTAAAATCTACTATTTTAGCATTAAAATCGGCAGATAACTTTTTATTTTCTTTACTTATTAATGACCATTTATTATCTTTATTAACAATAAAAGTATCCGTATTAAGAGTGCCATCATCATTCATTTTATTAATAAGGCCAATAAAGTTATATTCAAAAGGTAAAATACTATTAATACTTTCTCCTACACTTAATACTCCCCATAGCTCATTTTGATTTTGTAAAATATAAGTATTATCAAAAAGATGAGTATTATAAGTTTTAATACTTTTATAACTTTGTAATACTTTACTTAATTTTAAACTATATAAATAAGTTAAAGCGCCATCTTTTAGAAAAACATAATTAGAATTTAAAGTACTTTTTAATACTGTTCCTTCTTTATAATAATTGATATCTTCATCATCAATAATATATTCCGCATACCCACAAGAAGTAGTATTGCAATGATAATTGTTAATTAATTGGCCATCCTTATCATAAAACCATAACATTTCTTTATAATAAAACTCATGAGCAGGATTTTTATCAAAAGGATTTTCTTTTTCTTTTAAGAAGAATGAGGCAATAGTAAGTGGAATAAAAATGATTAAAAGACCAATAATTGTTGCCAAAACTGTCTTTTTATTAATCATATCTTCGGTATCCTTCTAAATCATATTTATTTTCTTCTCCATCAATGGTAATAACAAAACCATTATCATCAAATTTAATTTCATATTTATTATCATGAACATCTAAATCATAACTTAAGATACCTAAAGCACTACTATATTTATAAACATTTAAACTATTATTATTTATACCAACATAATATTTATCATATAAATCAATATAATCAAATTCATTACTTATCTTTTTAAAAGTACTATCATAAACACTATAAGAATTTTCTTTATTAACCATTAAATAATGTTTATTATTATATTTAATATCTTTATATTTAAATTCCACTTTTCCTTTAACATTATTATCCGTTATTTCAATAACTCCATAGTTACCAGTATTTTCTCCTGTCGCACTTTGAGCAATAACATAAGTACTATCTGTATCTATTTGTTTAACATCTAAATCTAAATCGGTAGCATTAGTTAAAATTAAATCACTATATGTTCCTTTAATCTTTTTAGTTTTTAAATCATATAAATATATTTTAGCATCTTCACTAGATAAACTATCATAAATAAAGACATAATTATTATTATAAATACCACTATAATTGTTGTCTTTATTATAAATAGTACATTTATCTAATTTCATCTCACTACCCTTTAATTCATTTCGATTAGTACATTTATAAGTACTTAATAATTCTTTCTTTTCATCATCTTTATAGAAATATAATGTTCCATCAAAATAACTTAAATAAGATGTTTGAGCACTTATTTTACCTTCATTTAAATTAATACTTTTAGATTCATTACCAATCGTTACTAAAACATTATCACCATTCAAACTTATTTCATAAGCTACTTTAGTTTCTTTTAAATTATTATCTTTATCATATATATATCTTTTAACATAATCACTACTAGTAAGTCTTAAACCATCTTCATATAATTTTTGTAAATCATTATTTATTAAATATAAATGAGCTTTACTTACTAAAGAAATTAAACCATCATGTAAACCAATATAATCATAATCTTCAAGTAATTTAGTATTATCATAAGCATATAAAGAATATTTATTATTATATTTACTAACTATATAACTATCATTAGCGCTCGTAATTAAACCAGTTACATTACCACTTATCTTTTTTCCTGTACTATCAATAATATAATTAGTATCTTTATCTTGGGCTACTAAATAAAGTAAATTATCATTAACAAGAGCTAAATTATCATAAGAAGGTCTAATTAAGTAATTAATTCCTTCATTAGTTATTTCAATTAATCCATAATGCTCAGATTCATCACTAATAACAACCACATCTTTTGAGGCATTATAACTTTTAAAATTATGAATATTTAAAGCTTTATCATTCTTTTTAATATCATATAAGAATAACTCTTCCCCATCTTTAACAAAAACATAATTATCTAAATAGATTTGACTATTTTTAATTATTTCTTCACCTAATTCATTAACATTAATAATTCTTTCAATGGTATCTTTTGAATAATCACTTTTAGCCACAAAACATTTATTACTATCTTTTTCCGTACATTCATATTTTCCTAGTTCCACTTCATTACGGTCTAAGAATACTAAATAACCATTTTCATAACGATAATTATCTTTTTCAACAATGACTGGGTCTTCCTCTTCTTCAGGTTCATGGTTTCTAAAAATAGTTAAATAAATTATTAAACCGGTAATTAAAAGTAAAAGAAGACCTATTCCAATTACTAAACCTAATCTTTGCCATTTATTTAAATTTTGCCAAAATTTTTTAAAACCTTTTTTCTTCTTTTGGGGTTTTTTCTTGACCTCTTCTTCGACACTAGGTTCTTTTTCTTCTTCCGTATTATCACTTTCTAATTCAATTATTTCATTATCATAATTAAAATCGTCCATAGTACACTCCTTATTATATAGATGATTATACCATAATTTTTAGGATAATAAAAGATACCAAAATAAAACAATAAGTTAACCTTATTGTTTTATTCTTTACTATTTGTCTCTAACACGATATTATTGTATAACATTTTTAAAAATTTGGCAAGTGTTTTTTGCAATTTTTTTTAATTTTTTGATTTTTAAATATGTAAAGGGTCAATATCTATCTCTAAATTGACTTTATTATCATTTAAATATATATTATCTAAATATTTTAAAACTTTCATTAGTTTATCGTCATGACGATATTTAATTACTATTTGAAAACGATAATTGTTATTAAATTTAAATAAACTAGCCGTTGTAGGTCCTAAAACAATGGAAGTAGGCATTAGATTCTTTTTTAAATAATTGGCTATTTTAGTCGCATTTTCTAAAGCTATATCATAATCTTTAGAAATAACTTTTAAACTAACTAAATAATAATAAGGGGGATATTTTAAAATATGGCGAATATTCATTTCATAATTAAAAAATTTATTAAAATTATTCTCCGCTACACATTTTAAAACATAATTATCGGGATTAAAAGTTTGTAAAACAACTTCCCCTTTTAAATTACTTCTTCCCGCTCTTCCACTCGCTTGATATAAAAGAGAAAAAGTACGCTCATTACTTCGAAAATCGGGAATATTTAAAGAACTATCCGCATTGATAACTCCCACTAAAGTAACATAAGGAAAATCAAAACCTTTACTAATCATTTGGGTTCCTAGTAAAATATCATATTCATGAGCTTTAAAACTCGCAATTATTTTTTCATGAGCGCCCTTTTTACTTGTGGTATCTTGATCCATCCGCACAATTCTCGCTTGAGGAAATATTTTAGCAAGTTCTTCCGTCACTTTTTCGGTGCCTAATCCTAAATAATTTAAAGCTTTTTCATGACAATTAGGACATTCTTCATTTTTCGTTACCGTATAACCACAGTAATGACATCTTAAATTATTAGAAGATTTATGATAAGTTAAAGTTATATCACAATTAGGACATTTATAAGTATAACCACAAGAAGAACAAGTAATAGTGGTACTATAACCTCTTCTATTGAGTAAAATCATGGCTTGTTCTTGGTTAGCTAAACATTTTTGTAATTTAGTAATTAATTCCTCGCTAAAAATAAAATTATGTTTTTTAACTTCCTCTGTCATATCAACAATCGATACTTTAGGTAAAGTCCCACTTCCCGCTCTTTTAGTTAATTTTAAATGGTGATATACTCCTTTTAAAGCTCTAGCCTTACTTTCTAAAGTAGGGGTAGCACTTCCTAAAACTAATGGTGCATGATGATACTTAGCTCTAACCATGGCAATATCTTTAGCATTATATCTGGGCATATTATCTTGTTTAAAAGTATCACTATGTTCTTCATCAATAATAATAAGGCCAATATTTTTTAAAGGAGCAAAAATGGCTGAACGGGTTCCTACGACTAAAGATACTTCTTCTCGAACTATTTTTAAATATTCATCATTTTTTTCCCCATTTGATAAAGCACTATGTAAAATAGCTACGCGACTTCCAAACCATTCATAAAAACGATTAACTAAAGCGACGGTTAAACTAATTTCAGGCACTAACATAATGGCTGTTTTTCCTTTTTTTAAAGTATCTTCAATTAAATTTAAATAGACTTCGGTTTTACCACTTCCCGTTATTCCTTCAAGTAAAAACGTTTTAAATTCATTAGTATTTTTAATAATATTAAAAACATTTTGTTGCTCATTATTAAGTTCATGTTTAATAATATTTTCACTTTTACTTTTATTAATGCGATATTCTTGCTCTTTTATTTCTTTAATTAATTCTTTTTCCCTTAAAGCTTTAACAACATAAGAATCATAATCTTTTTTTAAAACTTTTTCTTCTTTTAATAAAATATTTAAAAGATTAGTTTGTTTATTTTCTTTACCATACTGAACTAAATACTCTAATATTTCTTTTTTACTTTTATTAAGTATTAAATAAGTTTGATAAAAATTATAATTAGAACGAATTTCTTTTATTTTTAAAGAACTAGGTAACATTGTTTGATAGGCACATATTTTAGGACATAAAGTTTTTTCTTCTAAATATAAACCTAATTTAATTAATTCCTCACTTAAAACAATTTCTTCATCAACTATTTCAACTATTTCTTTTAATTCATAATTCCTATCAAAAGTATCCGTTATTTGCATGACAAAACCATTGATAGTCTTATTACCAAAAGGAACTTTTACTTTCATTCCAGCTTTTAATTTTCCTTGAAAACTTGCCGGAATTATATAAGTAAAATATTTATCAATTTTTTTAGTGGGATATTCAATTAAAACTTCGGCATACATGTTGTCCTCCTAAATAAATTATAAAATAAATAAATTAAAAAAGAAAGTCATTTAACTTTCTTATTCGGCATAAGGATGCGTTCCATAGCCCACCATTCCTACTTGGCCATCCGCATAACCAATTTGACCATCCATAGATAAAATTACCCATTGATGCGTCCAACCATTTTCATTAGCATGCGTTAAATTTTGATAACCCATTAATTCTAAAACTAAAATTAAGGCTCTTGTACAACCGGCACAAGAAGCGGCATGTTTGATGAATACGCCATAAGGAGTCCGATAATCTAAGCCTTCTTCAGTATGTGTACTATAATCATAATTATTGGCTACGGCTTCGGCAGCTGCGGTTACTTTATCTATATCCCGCGTATAACCTTTAGCTAATATTTCTTTCGCTATCTTAGAAGCTACGGCAACAGCTTGTTTATCTTTTTCACAGGCATCTTTATCGGTCGATTTATAACCTCTTTTGGTAAGAACAGCATTGGAAGCACAATCATTACTACTAGAACTACTTGTTTCATTATTTCCACTACTAGTTCCTGTTTCTTCTTTAGAAGTAGAAGGTTTAGGAGCAGATGAAGTTTTATTTTTAACGGTAACATTCATATCTTGAGCACTGCGATTCCCATTAGCATCAACTGCATAAATCGTTATTTTGTAAGTTCCCACTTTTTTAGTATCAACTGTTCCTTCATATTGCACTAAAATATTTCCTTCTCTTTCATCGGTTGCCGTTATTCCTTCTGTTAAATCAATATTATCACCAACTGTTATCGTTTTATCACTTACCCCATTTAATACAGGAAAGATTGTATCATTAACATTTATTGTATATTCTCGAGAACTCAAAACATCTTGATGATAATTTTTATAATTATAATCACATTCTAAAATAACTTTAATTTTATTTTCTCCCACTAAAGAAAATGTAATTTCTTCTCCTTCTTTTAATAAAACATTGTTATATTCCATACTTATGGTGGTATCTTTAAATAATTTAGAATTATCCACCAAACTAGTAATTAATTCAGAATATGTCATTTTATCTAAATATTCTTTTTCTAAATTAATATCTTTAAAAGAGGCTTGATTAGTTTTTTTAATTAAATTAACTTCAGTATTATAAACATTTTTATCTTTTCTTTTTAAGGCATAATTAATTCCAAATAATAAACTTATAACTATTAAAATAATTATAATTATGATTACCCATAGATAATTCCTTTTATTATTTTCTTTATGCTTTTCTTTTTTCATATCCCACCTCCTATTATTATTTATTTTAGAACAATTTTTATGTAATTAAAAGAGAAAACTTAAAAAAAATTAACTATGTTACCATAATTAATTTTCCGGAGTAGTAAATTCTTTCAACTCGCCATCACTAGATAATATTTTATTTACTTTTTCCGTCGCATTATTTAATTTTTCACTACAATCTTTAGCCAATTCCATAGCTTCGGTATATTTAATAATGGCATCTTCTAAAGGAACATTACCGGCTTCTAATTCTTTAACTAAATCTTCTAAATCTTTTAAATTACTTTCAAATGTTTTTTCGGCAACTTTGGATTTTTCTTTCTTTTCTTCTTTCATATTCTCCTCCTATCTTTCTCTTTGTAATTTGGAACTAATTTCTAATTTTGGTTCATCTTCAATGTTTTGAACATTAAGCCAAGATGCAAAAGGTCTTTCGCCATTACTTTTATTTCTTAAAATATTATGAAGATTAGAAAATAAACATAAAATTAAATTTTCAATATCTAATTTTACTAAACCTAATTTTGCTAATCTTTCATTAATTATTTTTAAAGATTCTTCAATTTCTTGGGTACGATGACATACCTTTTCATATTCTTTTACTAATTCTTCATATTCTTTACTAGTTACATCATTAATTTGGGTACTAGCTATTTCTTTTAATTCTCTTCGATGTTTAATTTTCATACTTATCATATTACCCACTATAAATAGAGGACAAACAATGCCACTCATAACTAAAGTAAATTCGGCATCTTGTAAAAAAGCTCCGCCTAAACTTCCTAAAATTATCATCAAAAGTCCAGCAAAAATTATTTCGATAAGATTTTTATGATAAAGCCAATTATTTAGTTCTTTCATATTATTTAATTCGGCCCATTTTTCATGATATAAATTCGATTTTTCAATGACTACTTTCTTATGTAAATCATCTTTTTCATGAGCTTTTTTCTCTTTATCTTCTTTTAAATAATCTTGAGCATTTTGTAATAAAATATATTCTTCTTTTATTTCCGCATATTTATCTAAATATTCTTTTAAAACTTCTTTATTAATCATTTCTTACCTCCAAAATTTCACTAGTTACTTCCCCTTTATGAAATTTAATTGTAATTTTATCTTTAACTTTTAAATCTTTAACATCTTTTATTACTTTATTATCTTTCTTTACTAAAGAATAACCATTACTTAAAATATTTAAAGGATTTACTAGTTTCAAAGTATTTATTAAATTATCTAAATAATGATGTTCTTTAATTAAATACTTATCTATTGTATTATTTAAATTAATAGTTATCTCTTTTACAATATTTTCATTTATTCTTATTAAAGATAAAGGACTTACCAGTTTTAAACGATTTAAATCTTTTTCGAGTAAAACTTTCCGATTATCTAAATAATAAGTCATATTCTTTTGTAAATCATCAAATAATTTATCTAATTTTTGTTCTTTTATTTCATATAAACTCATCGGATTTTTTAAAATAAAAGAATTTTTTAAATTATATAAAGCAATAAATTTAGTATTAACTAAATTTTTAATATTTTTATTAAGTCTTAATTTATATTGATTAATTAAATTATTAATATCTAAGACCGTTGGAACAGCCATTTCCGCCGCTCCGGTTGGTGTTGGGGCCCTTAGGTCCGCGACAAAATCCGCAATGGTAAAATCCGGTTCATGACCAACAGCACTTATAATTGGAGTTTTGGCATTATAAATAGCTCTTGCGACAATTTCTTCATTAAAGGCCCATAAATCTTCAATAGAACCGCCCCCTCTTCCCACAATTAAAGTATCACAGCCAAAATCATCAGCAACCGCAATTTGTTTAACAATATTGGGAGCCGCTTCTTTACCTTGAACTAAGGTTGGAAATAAAATAGCTTCACATAAAGGGTATCTTCTTTTAATGGTACTCATAATATCTCTCACCGCAGCACCAGTATCGGCCGTTATAATCCCAATTCTTTCCGGGTATTTAGGTATTTCTTTTTTATGCTCTTTATTAAATAAACCTTCTTTTAATAATTTTTCTTTTAATTTTTCATATTCTAAATATAAATTACCTAAACCGTCAAGTTCCATGGAATCAACATAAATTTGATAACTTCCCATGGCTGGGTAAGCCGAAATACGACCTTTAACTAAAACATTCATTCCGTCTTCAGGAGTAAAGGTAAGTGTTCTTGCACTACTTTGAAACATAACCGCACTAATTCTTCCCATATCATCTTTTAAAGTAAAGTATAAATGACCTCTGGTATGACTTTTAAAGTTCGATATTTCTCCTTTAAGATAAATTCTATTTAAAAACATATCACTATCTAATAAATTTTTAATATATTCATTAACTTCTGATACTTTTAAATAAGTAATATCGTTAAACATAAATCCTCCTTTCTATTTTAATTTTCTTTCTTCTAAAATGCTTCCGAGTAATTCATAATTCATTTTATAATTTTCCATTATTTCCTCTTTATGAGGAATAACAAATGGTACTTCCCCAAATTCCGTAATAAATTTTTCTTCTTTCTCAATACTTAATAATAATTCTTCTAAATATTCTGGGGTAAATAAATTATAATAAACTTTAAATAAATTTACAAATTCGCTACTGGAATCTTTTAAAAAATTAGTAAATTCTTCTTTCTTAAAATCGATATATTTATTAAACTCCTCCATTTTATGATTATAATCATCAAAAGTAAAATAAGATGATATCATACTTTCATAATTATCAAATAACCATTCATTATCAATAATAGTTACTTTTCGCGTCGTATTAGTAAAATAAATTCCCCAGTTACTAGCATGTCTATCTGTACTTCCAAAAAGAATATCATAAATATAAACTTTGACAATATCTTGCATTAAATCGGCAACTTTACCCATTCCATACAATCTTTCTAATTTAAACCAGATTTGATATAATGAAAAATTTTCTTCAAACAAAATACCAATTTCCCGAGCTGTTTTAAATTCACCATTCGCATTAAATAAATCTTTACTTAAACTATAATATTTACTTTGTTGCGAATTAAAATTAAGATTGCCATCATAATCCAAAATAACTACTTTATAATCTGGGCATTTTAAATTGAAAATGGAAGCCAATCTTCTTCCAATTACCTCATTAATAGCGGGCTTTATATTCCAAGTATCTTTAACAAAGTAATCCCCACAAGAAAGACAAACTTCTCTAACATCGTTTATTCTTTTAATTTTTTTAAAATCTTTATTCGTCAACTTCATTCTTATTAACCTTATCTAAAACAGCATTAATAATCTTACGGACACTATCATCACTATATTTTTTGGCTAGTTCAATAGCTTCATTAATAACGACAATGGCTGGCGTATCAGTATATAAAAGTTCAAATATGCCTATTCTAAGTATGGAAGCTCCCGTTTTATCAATCCGAGAAATATTCCAATCTTGCATATATTTATTAGCTAGTTCATCAATTCTTTCTTGATAGGTTACTACACCATAGACAATATCTTTAACAAAATCATTTTCAATTTCCATATTATCTTTAATAATATCATCAATATTGGTCTTAGCATCTTTTCTAAATAAATCCCATTGATAAAGGATTATCATACATTTTTCTCTTAATTCACTTCTGGTTTTTGTCATTATTAATCACCACTCTTTAATTATATCAAAACTAAAATCTATTTACTAGATTATTTTTGGGCCTTTCTTTTTAATTCATATAAATAATTTAAAGCTTCCATCGGGGTCATATTTAAAGGGTCCATATTGGCTAATTCCTTTTTAAGATTTTCTTCTTCTTTCTTTTCTTTTTCTTCAAAATCAAAACTTAATTGAATTTTTTCTTCTTTAACTTCTTTTTTACTCGTATTTTCATATTTAGCTAAAATTGAGGTTGCTCTTTCTAGTAAACTATCAGGAAGTCCTGCTAGTCTCGCGACATGAATACCATAACTTTTATCAATGGCCCCATTTTTAACTTTATGTAAGAAAGTAATTTCCCCATTATTTTCAATGGCTTCGACATGCACATTTTTAATTAACTTATATTTTTTATCTAAACTAGTTAACTCATGATAATGGGTCGAAAATAAAGTTAAAGCTTTAATATTTTCACAAATATATTCAAGGATGGCTTCGGCTAAACTCATCCCATCATAAGTCGCTGTTCCTCTTCCTAGTTCATCAAAAATAATTAAGCTATTTTCTGTTGCTTTTGAAAGAGCATATTCAGCTTCTTTCATTTCAACCATAAAGGTTGATTCGCCTGCAACTAAATCATCGGAAGCCCCAATTCTCGTAAAGATTTTATCAATAATCGGAATTTTAGCTTTTTTAGCGGGCACAAAAGAACCCATTTGGGCCATCAAAACAATTATAGCTACTTCTCTCATAAAGGTTGATTTACCACTCATATTAGGGCCTGTAATTAAAAGAGTACTCGAATTTTCATTCATAATGCAATCATTAGCCACATAATTATCTTTACTAACAACTTCCACTACAGGATGTCTTCCTTCAATTATTTCTAATTCTTTATTTTCATTTAAAATAGGTCTTACTAAATTTAATTCTTCACTACAAATAGATAAAGATAAAATAGCATCAACTTCACTAATAATGTCCGCTGTTTTCTTTATTTTTAAAACTTCTTTTTTAATAATATTTTTAATTTCTGTAAATAAATTATATTCAAGTTCAATAATCTTTTCTTCAGCATTTAATATTAAAGCTTCTTTTTCTTTTAATTCGGGCGAAATAAATCTTTCACAATTAGTTAAAGTTTGTCTTCTTTCCCAACCAAAGTTTTCTTTAACTTCTTTAGCCATCCCTTTAGATACTTCAATATAATAACCAAAGACTTTATTAAAACCAATTTTTAAAGTTTTAATACCTGTTTCTTCTTTTAAATTATTTTCAATTTGTAAAATATAATCTTTACCATTACTTCGAATATTCTTAAGTTCATCTAATTCTTGATTATAACCTTCTTTAATTAAATAACCTTCTTTAATACTAATCGGAGGATTTTCATATAAAGAAGCCTCTAAAAGCATATAAATATCTTGATGAGTATCAATATCAGCATACATATTAAGTTCAATTAAGATTTCTTTAATTCGTGGTAAAACTTTTAAACTATTTTTAAATTGTAATAAATCTCTTCCATTAACACTACCTGCCGTTATTTTGCCACATAATCTTTCAATATCATATATTTCATATAATAAATTTTTTAACTCATCTTTTAAAATAAAATTATTATTTAAACATTCAATCTTATCATATCTTTCATTTAAAAGTTTAATATCTTTTAAAGGATGCATTAAATAACTTTTAAGTTTTCTAGAACCCATCGCTGTCTTACATTTATCAAGTAACCATATTAAAGAATAAGTTCTTTCTTTTAAACGAATAGTTTCAAATAATTCTAAATTTCTTACCGAATGAATGTCCATTTCTAAATAATCTAATTTATTTATTTCTTTTAATTCATTAAAATAGCTAATATCTTTTAATTCTTTAACAACTAAATAATAAAATAAATGATTTACACCCGCTTTTTTTCGAGCATCATTGACTTTTTTTAAAAAAGGTATTTCTTCATTATAATAATTTTCATTAAAAACAACATCAATACCATATTTATTTTTTAATGTATCAACTAAAGAAACATTCGTATTATCAATTAATATTACTTCTTTTATTCCTAAACTTAAGATTTCACTATATAATAAATTTTCTTCTTTTTTTAAACTAATACTTGATAGTTCTCCTGTCGATATATCAGCATAAGTAATAATATAAATATCACTAAATTCTAATATACTAGCTATATAAGAATTTACTTTTCCATCTAAAAATTCATAATCGGTTATTGTTCCTTTACTAATAACATCAATTACCCCTCTTTTAACGGTATCTTTCGCACTTTTAGGGTCCTCTAATTGTTCACAAATAGCAATTCGATACCCTTTATTTACTAACTTTTCAATGTAACCTTTAACCGCATGATAAGGAACTCCACACATAGGAACTCTTTCTTCTAAACCACAAGATTTACCTGTTAAAGTAAGTTCTAATTCTCGCGAAGCTGTTTCCCCATCTTCAAAAAAAAGTTCATAAAAATCCCCTAAACGAAAAAATAATAGTTCTTCAGAATATTCATCTTTTATTTCCATATATTGTCTCATCATGGGACTTAATTTGTTTCTATCTACTTCATTTCTTTTCATAACGTTTATTATACTATTTTTACTTTTTTATTACAATCAAAAAAAGAAAATT
>CANQXB010000006.1 GCA_947627805.1 uncultured Bacilli bacterium | reverse complement strand
AGTTTCCATCTTTATCTTTAAAATAATAATTTTTTTCTAACATTTGAACTATCCGATATATTATATTTTGCGGAATAAAGCCCGTATAATTTTGATTAAAGAAAGAAATATTTTTAACATAATATATATATGCTTCTCTACTTAACAATGGTTGATATCTTTCTTCTTCTCTTTTAATAAAACCTAAATAATCTTCTCTTACTTCCCATACCTTTTTAGTATAGTACTCTAACATTTGAACTTCACTCCAAATGGCCGTAAGTAAATCTTTATTCGTACAGTTATTATTAAATGTAATAATTACTTCTTTTCCTTCCGGAAAAGCTTTGTTAATACAATTAACTCTCCATATTTTACCTAAATTATAACTATCTAGAAAATTAGTAATATAATCTTTAATTTTATCATAACGATAAGTAGTAAAATTAAAACGAATATCCACATTTTTTAAATAGCAATTATTAACTTTATGATCATAATCATTATATTTAGATACTAATTCTTCTAAAAATCTTTTGTATTCTAATCTTTCTTCTAAATAATCCGTATCTAATTTTTCCATTCTTAATGTTTGGATTTCATCTACTCTATTCATAATACTTTCTCCTTCTTTTGAAAATTTAGTATAGCATATCATCTTTTTTTAATCAATAAGTTTTAACTGGTAAAATAAGTTCAATTAAAGACTCATCTTCTACAGACTTAATTAAAATAGGTTTATCATCACTATTAATAAGTAATAAAATGTTATCATCTTTAATTACTTTTAAAGCCTCAAGCATATATCTTGAAGAAAAAGCAATTTCTAATTTTTCTTTATTACTACATTCGATATTTAATTTTTCTTCGGTTTTACCTATTTCAGAAGCACTAGATGATATAGTCATCACTTTGCCATCAATTAATACTCTCACTATATTTTTGTCTTTACTTTGAGCAAGAAGACTGGCTCTATCTACCGCATCATTAAATGATTTTAAATCTAAATTAATCATATAAGCAAAATCATTAGGAATAAAATGACTAGTATCTGGATATGTTCCACTTAATAAGTTAGTTTGAAATTCAATAGTTTTATATTTAAATAATATCTTATTATTAAAGATATGCATTACTACTTCTTCATCGTCACTTAACATTTTTTCAAGTTCACTAATATTTCTTCCGGGAATAACAATATTAACAGTGTTATTAACAATTTTATCTAACTTAACATTTTTCTTTGCTAAACGATAAGAATCAGTGGCAATACATTCTAGAGTGTCTCCAATTATTTTTAAGTTAATCCCTGTTAATAAAGGTCTTACTTCTTGCGTAGATACAGCATAAACAGTTTCGTTAATAATACTTTTTAAGTCCTCACTTTTAATGACAATTGGTTCTTTACTTTCTTCAAGAGTTATATGCGGATAATCGTTAATATCATAACAATTTAAACTATATTCATTATTATCGGTATAAATTTTAATTTTATTTTCATCTTCTGTTTCAAAATAAATAATATCAGATGGCATTTTTCTTATAATGTCTAAGATAAATTTACTTTGAATAATTATTCTTCCTTCTGTTTCAATCTTTTTAATATCTTTTTCAGAAATAACTTCTCTAATTGTTAATTCTGAGTCACTAGCCATTAAACTTAAGCCATCTTTAGTTAATTCAAATTTTATTCCATTAAGAATTGGTATAGTTGTTCTAGTTCCTATTGCTTTAGTTACATTACTTAAAGCTTCTAATAAAATATCTTTATCAATAACAAATTTCATAAATCCTTCCTTCTTTCTTTTTATTATTAATATTATTTTTTTTATTATAGTGTTAATAATGTGGAAAACTGTTAATAAGTCTTATTTTTCTTAATAATAATTACCTTTTTTTATAAACATTGTCATAACTTTGATTTTATATCTTTTAACATATTTTCCAAAGCATTATTATTTTTTAAATCATTTTTGATTTTCTCACAACTAGCTACCACTGTTGAATGGTCTCTTCCCCCAAATTCTAAACCAATTTTGGCTAAATTCTCTTCTGTTTCTATTCGACATAAGTACATTGCTATATGTCTTGGTCGAGCAATATTGTTACTTCTTCTTTTACTTTTTAAATCTTCAACAGTTATCTTAAAGTAATCCGCAACTACTTTTTGAATATGAGAAATAGTATTTTCCTGATATATATTGGTACTTACATAATCTTTTAAAGCTTCGACAGCAAAATCTAAATTAATTACTTCTGGAGCCATCATTGCTGTATAAGCTAGTAATCTATTAATAGTGCCTTCAATATGTCTTACATCGTTTGGACAAGAATTAGCAATATATTCTACGACGTCTTTATTTATTTTATCTTTAATGGATGTATTTTTTAATTTTTGATTAATTATTTCACATCGGAGTTCAAATTCTGGAGGATAAATATCAACGGGAAGTCCCCAAGCAAATCGACTTCGAAGTCTTTCTTCTATTTTTTTTAAATCATCAGGACTTCGGTCACTAGAGATAATAATCTGTTTATTTGCTTGATTCAAAGCTTCAAAAGTATGAAAGAATTCTTGTTGGGTCAGTTCCGCTCCGACTAAAAATTGAATATCATCTATGATTAAAACATCAACATTTCGATATTTATTTTTAAAATTATTAGCATATTGAATACTTTCTTTACCACTTTCCATTTTGGAAATTCCCACGTATTCATCACGAAAATCATTACTGGTAGTATATAACACTTTTTTATTAGAATGTTCCGTAATATAATTACCAATAGCATGCATTAAATGAGTTTTTCCAAGTCCACTTCGTCCATATATAAATAACGGATTGCGCGTAGTTCCTGGAGCTTGCGCTACATTCATAGCTGAAATAAAAGCTAATCTATTTGATTCTCCTACCACAAAATTATCAAAATTAAGATTAGGATTTAAATTAGTATTCCACTCAATAGTTTGATATTCTTCTTTAATGGCTTCTTCTAAAGTTTTATTATTTTCTTGTTCAATTTCTTCTTCTATTAAAAATTTAAAATTATAATTAACTCCGGTTAGAGAATATAAGGTATCATCCATTAATTCTTTATATTGTAATTTTAGGACTTGTTTATGAATTGGTAAAGGTACTTTGATAACGATATCTTTATCATCCATATTAATAAGTTCTAAGCCTTTAAACCAAGTAGCAAAAGAAGTTGGACTTACATCTTGTTCAATTTCTTTTAGAAAATTATTAAATATGTCTTGCGTTTTCAAATTACCTCACCCCGAATCATACCTATCCCAAAATAATTGTAACATTAAAATAATTTTTATTAAAGAATAAATTGTCCTGTTTATAGTTATCAACAATTTTTCCACTATTATTTTCTCAATAAAACCTATCATACACAAAGTTATTAACATTTTCAACAATTTTTTATTAACTTTTTAACTTCTCAACATGTTAATAATTTTGAAATAAATGTTAACAATGTGGAAAATTAATATATACCTTATTTTATTAAAGTTAAAACCTAAAAAATTAATAACATTTTATTAACAAATATAATGTTATTAATTCAAAAATAAAAAATCAGTGTTAAAAACCGGTTATTTCTTGACATTAGAGTCTTATTAATATTATAATAATGACGTTTACTGAAAGAAAGAGGTGGAAATGCATGAAAAGAACATATCAACCAAATAATCGTAAAAAAGCTAAAAAACATGGATTCTTTGCTCGTAAAGGTACAAAGATTATTAATAATCGTCGTAAGAAAGGTCGTAAGGAATTAACAAAATAGTTTCTTACGGGTTTTTTTAATTATGAAAAAAAGAGATGTTGTTAAATCTAATCTTTTATTTAATGATATAATTAATAAGGGCCATAAACTTAGTAATAAATATTTTATTATCTATTATAAAGAAAAAGATATTTCGAAAAACAATTATGGTATTGCTGTGGGAAAAAAAGTTGGCAATGCGGTAACTAGAAATCATTTAAAAAGACAAATTAGAAATATTATTACTAATAATATGGAGGTATTTCCAAAATTTCATAATTATATTATAATAATCAAGAAAGAAGCATTAAATATTCCTTATCAAGAGATAGAGAATAAGCTTTTAAATTTAATAAAAAAGGAGAACAATAATGAAAAATAAAATGTTAGTTTTAATAATGATTGTCTTACTAGCCGGTGGATGTGGGGCAAACGATTACATTAAAGATAAAGATAAACATATTGTTCAATATGAAGAAACAGGACAAAATTTACCTAATAATATCTTATGTAAACCAGAAGAAGGAACCGATTTATATAATGTTTATTTAAAATATGATGATGAATTAAAAATATCTTTAAAAGAGCTACCAACTTGTAGCAATTTTAAAATTAATTCTAATAAAACTACAAGTATTTGGGAATTATTATTTGTTAAACCCTTAGCTTATTTAATTTTAAAATTAGGTGGATTAGTTAAGAATATGGGTATTTCCTTAATTTTAGTAGGATTATTAATTCGAATAGTTTTATTACCATTTTCTTATAAAACTCAAAAACAAAGTAAAAATTTACAAAAAGTTAATCGTGAAATGCAGAAGTTAGAATATAAATATCGGGGAAGAGAAGATAGAGACTCAATGATGTTAAAGAGTCAAGAAATGATGAATATTTATAAAAAGTATAATGTTAAACCAATGTCTGGTTGTTTAGTAGCATTCTTACAACTTCCTATCTTCTTTGCTTTCTTACAAGCCATTAACCGTGTTCCAGCCATCTTTGAAGATAAATTATTAGGATTTAATTTAGGAATGACTCCATATGTTGGACTATCAAATGGTAACTACTTATATATTTTATTAATTATTTTAATCGCGGCTTCAACTTATTTTTCATTTAAGTATTCGATGAGTTCAGCAGGAGCTATGAACCAAACTCCTGAAGCCAAAAGTCAAATGAATATGATGACAAATATAATGGTGGTTATAATCGTTATTACATCCTTTTCTTTAACAACTGCCTTATCATTATATTGGATTGTCACTTATGCATTTATTGCTATTCAAACGTTCATCTTTAAATGGTTATTAGGAGATTTAAAAAAAGATAAATCAAAAAAGAATGATAAAGAAGATAAAAAGGGCAAAAAAATTAAAGATAAATTAGAAGTTAAAAGAGGTCTTAAGTATGGAAATAATTAAAAAAGAAGGAAAAGAATTAGAAAGTATTTTAGAAAGTATTTGTGAAGAATACAACGTAACAAAGGATGATTTTTACTATCATTATACTGAAAGTAAAACGGGTTTATTTGGTAAAAATAGTATAATCAATGTGGAAGCTATTTTAAAAAGTGAATTACTTAATTATATTAAAGAATATTTACAAGAATTATTAACTAATATGGGTCTTAATGTTAATTTTGAAAGCAAACTTCGAGAAGATACAATGTATGTTAAAATATATTCCGATAATAATCCTGTCTTAATAGGGAAAAGTGGTAATACTTTAAAAGCTTTAGAAAATATTGTTAGACAAAAGATAAATACCGAATTTAATTTAAGACCTTATATCTCTTTAGATGTCGAAAATTATAAAGAAAAACAACAAAGAAGAATTGAAAGACTTGCTAAAAATATTGCTAAAGAAGTAGTTAAAACTAATATGGAAGTTCATTTAGATAATATGAATGCTTATGAAAGAAGAATTGTTCATAATATATTAACTAATTTTAAAGGGGTTAAAACTGAAAGTACTGGGGAAGAACCAAATAGACATGTAATTATCAAACCAGAGTAAAACTTGATGACAATATCAAGTTTTTTTAAACTATTTTTCTTTAATATATGATATGATAAATTAGGGATGCATAAGAATGCAAAAATTTGGTGAATTTTCTTATAATAATATTGATTATATAATTTATTTAAACAATAAACATTTTTTTGGTGCCAAAAAAGAAAAGGGTCCTTTAACTAATGAAGAAAATCGATTAATGCAAGATGTTTTAAAACAAATTCTTCCTTCTGGAGCTATTATATCTTTAAAAAAGACTATTTATAATCATAATTATTATCAACATTATCTAGATTTAAATAATAATATTCACTATTTTTATGGTCAAAATATAAATGATTTAATTAATTTATGTTATTTATATAATAATGAAGAAGAATATGTATTAGATAAGCATTTAGATAAAGAAAAAATTAGAGAAATGCGTTATAAAAGATTAGTTAAAATAAATAAAACCTTAATTACTATTAATATTTCAATATTGGCATTTTTAACAATTATTCCTTTAATTAAACCAGATATTGGAAAATATATTAATAATCCTGTTTCTTTAGCTATAAGAGAAATTGATAAAAGAAAAATGACTTTAGAGGAAGTTTATGATTATTTAGATAAAAATCCTTATTTAAGTCAAGAAGAAAAAGAATATATTCATAGGTATGAAGATTTTATTGTTTCTGAATTACCATATACTAATTATCAAGATTTAAAAGATAATTTATTAAATATGCGGACTTTTTATCATAATGAATTAGGTCAAAATTTGGGAACTTGGAGTTATTCTGGAAAAAATAAATATAATATTGATATTTATTATTGTGGTGAAAATTTAGCCTTAAATCCTCAAAATTATAATATTTTTAGTCATGAAGTGCTCCATGCTTTTACTGTTAATTATAAACATGAACCTAGTTATTTAAATCCTTTTTATGAATTTTTAAATATGGTATTAAATAATGAATATGCCAGTAATGAAGAAAATATTTCTTTTAATTATGATAAAGGTTATAGTTTTTTAAATAATGAAGGTTTTGCTATTATGGAGTTATTTAATCCGGAAACGTTAAGAAATTTTCATGCTAATTTTAAAGGTGATATTTTATTTAATGAATTAGAAATGATTATTCCTGATAAAAATTTAGCTATTAGTTTATTTAATACTTTTAATGATTATTATAATTTAATAACTAGTCATGTCTATACTAACGAAGAAAGAGATAGTTTAAAAAATAATTTAAAAGAAATAATTGCTCAATATTATGAAGCTAAATATCAAAAGCCAACTTTTGATGATATTTATATGTTATATTTATTAGATAGTAATAAATTAATAGATGAATTAGCTTCGCATAATCAAGATTATACTATTGAATTTAGGATTGTTCATAATAAGTATTATTTTAATCAAAATTTACCTCAAGATTATCAATTTTTAATAACTTTAAAAATTCCCGAAACAAATGAAATTATTCAAGAAATGTATCTTGATTCAACAAATAAAGTAGAAGAATTATATACCTTTGTAAGTCAGCGCACAAAATAATAGTGAAAAATCCTTATTTTTGTGCTAATATATGGGTGCGAAAGGAAGTAATTATATGGAAGATACTATTTGTGCTATTGCAACTTCTAGAATGGTTGGAGCTATCTCTATTATTCGAGTTAGTGGACCAAAAGCCATTAGTATTGTATCTAAAATATTTCAAGGTCATGATTTAAAAAAAGTAAAATCCCATACAATTCATTATGGCCATATTAAAGTTAATGATGAAATAGTTGATGAAGTATTAGTAAGTGTAATGTTAGCTCCTCATACTTATACTAAGGAAGATGTCATTGAAATAAATAGTCATGGAGGAATTAATACTACCAATAAGATATTAGAAATTCTTTTAGATAAAGGCTGTCGTTTAGCGGAAGCTGGAGAATTTACTAAAAGAGCTTTTTTAAATGGCCGTTTAGATTTAGCCGAAGCTGAGTCTGTTAATGATTTAATTAATGCTAAAACCGATATGGCTCGGAAACTGGCTTTAAGTAATTTGTCGGGTAACTTTTCTAAAGAAATAAAAAAAGTTCGTCAAAAAATTACTGATATAATGGCTAATATTGAAGTTAATATTGACTACCCAGAGTATAATGATATTGAAGTAGTAACTAATGAAACTTTATTACCAAAATTAAGAGAAGTTAAAGAAGAAGTAAGTCATTTATTAAATAATTCTAAAAATAGTAAATTAATTAAAGATGGCATAGATGTAGCAATAGTAGGAATGCCAAATGTTGGTAAAAGTAGTATTTTAAATAGATTACTTAATGAAGATAAAGCTATTGTAACTGATATTGCCGGAACTACAAGAGACATTGTGGAAGGTTCAATAACATTGAATGGATTTTTAATTAATTTTATTGATACTGCTGGAATTAGAGAAACTAAAGATGTTGTCGAAAAAATGGGAGTAATTAAAAGTAAACAAGTTATTGCGGATGCTGATTTAGTTATCATGGTTTTAAGTAATAATGCTAAAGTTAGTTCCTATGAACAAGATTTAATTAAGATTATTCCCGAAAATAAAAGAATTATCTTTGTTAATAAATCGGATTTAGATAAAAAAATTAATTTAGATTTAGATTATATTATGGGAAATACAAAAGAAATTAATGGTTTAGATACTTTAAAAGAAAAGATTATTACTTTACTAAATTTAAATAGTATTGATAGTGGTGATTTAACTTATGCTTCTAATGTTAGACAAATTAATTTATTAAAAAAGGCCCAAAATTCTTTAGAAGAGGCCATTAAAAATATTTCTCAAAATATTCCTATTGATATGATTGAAATTGATGTAAGAAAAGCTTGGAATAATCTAGGAGAAATTATTGGGGAAGTATACGAAGATGAATTACTTGATACTTTGTTTAGTAATTTTTGTGTTGGAAAGTAAGGGATTATTATGTATGATATTATAGTTGTTGGAGGAGGACATGCTGGTTGTGAAGCGGCCAATATTGCTGGAAAAATGGGAATGAAAGTTCTTCTTTTAACAATGAATTTAAATAATATTGCCGATATGCCTTGTAATCCCTCAATTGGAGGAACTGCTAAAGGAGTAATAGTAAGAGAAATAGATGCTTTAGGAGGCTTAATGGGAATAATTGCCGATAAAAGCCATTTTCAAATCAAAATGCTTAATAATTCTAAAGGTCCAGCAGTTAGAAGTTTAAGGACCCAAGCTGATAAAAGAGTTTATCCTCAAAAAATGAAAGAAGCTTTAAAGCAAAATTCTAACTTAGAAATTAAAGAAGGTTTAGTGGAAGATTTAATTATTGAAAATAAACAAGTAAAAGGAATTATCTTAGAAAATGGTGAAAAAATTATTAGTAAATGTGTTATTTTAACAACCGGTACTTATTTAAAGGCCAATATTTTAGTGGGAAGTGAAAATACTCCTTCTGGTCCTCATGGAGAAGGAAGAAGTAATCATTTAAGTGATAATTTAAAAAAACAAGGATTAGATATTATTAGACTTAAAACCGGTACACCCCAAAGAATTAAAGCGAGTTCGATTGATTTTTCCAAGTGTGAAGAAGAACTTGGAGATGATACTTATTATACTTTTAGTCATGATTTAAAACCTTGTTATAAAATAAATGAACAACAAAAATGTTATCTTTTATATACTAATGAAAAAACCCATCAAATAATTAGAGACCATTTAAAAGAATCCGCAATGTATGGGGGTTATGCGACGGGAGTTGGACCAAGATATTGCCCTTCCATTGAAGATAAAATAGTAAGATTTGCTGATAAATCACGACATCAATTATTTTTAGAACCTGAAAGTATTTATTATGATGAATGGTACTTACAAGGATTTTCCACAAGTATGCCAAGGTATGTTCAAGAAGAAATGGTTCATAGTTTAAAAGGATTAGAACATGCGGAAATTACTAAATATGCTTATGCTATTGAATATGATGCCATTAGTGCTTTACAAATTAAACCTAGTTTAGAAAATAAAATCTTAGAAAATTTATTTACAGCTGGTCAAATTAATGGAACTAGTGGTTATGAAGAAGCCGCGGGGCAAGGTTTAATTGCCGGAATTAATGCTTCTTTAAAATTACAAGGAAAAGAACCTTTAATCTTAAAAAGAAATGAAGCTTATATTGGGGTCTTAATTGATGATTTAGTAACTAAAGGTGTAAAAGACCCTTATAGAATGCTTACAAGTCGTGCCGAATTTCGCCTTATTTTAAGACATGATAATGCTGATTTAAGATTAAGAGAAATAGGTTATAAGATTGGAACTATTAGTAAAGAACAATATGAAAGATTACAAAAAAAGAAAGAAAATATTTTCCAATTAGAAAAAGAATTAAAAGAAACAAAATTTGTTTTAACTAAAGAAATTGCTCAAATATTTAAAGAAAATAATATTTTACCTCCTAAAAGAAATATGTCTTATTTTGAATTATTAAAAAGACCAGAAATTGATTTTAAATTCATAAGTCTTTTTAAGAAATTTGAATATGCTAAAGATGTTATAGAACAAGTCGAAATTGCTATAAAATATGCGGGTTATATTAAAAAAGCCAATAATGAAGCTTCTAAATTAAAGAAAATTGAAGAAAAACAAATACCTGATGATATTGATTATAAGAAGGTTAATAATTTAGCTAGTGAAGCAAGACAAAAATTAAGTGAAATAAGACCTAAAACCTTAGCCCAAGCAACACGTATTAGTGGGGTAAATCCTTCCGATATTGCTATTTTAGCTGTTTATTTAAAGAAAGAGTATAATAATGAATAAAGAAGAATTTGTTAATAGTTTAAAAGAATTTAATTTAGAAGTAACTAATGATAAGTTAGAGAAGTTAGAAATCTATAAGAATTTTTTACAAGAATATAATAAACATACTAATTTAACAAGAATTATAACTGATGAAGATATTTATTTAAAACATTTTTATGACTCTTTAACGATTTTAAAAGCTATTGATTTAAATAAAATAGATGCTCTTTTAGATATTGGGACAGGGGCTGGATTTCCAGGAATGGTTTTAAAAATATTTTTTCCTAATTTAAAAGTTACTTTATTAGATTCAAATAATAAAAAAACAAAATTTTTAGAAGAATTAGCCCAAAAATTAAATATAGATGTGGAAATAATTAATCAAAGAGTAGAAGATTATGCTAAAGAAAATTTAAATAAATTTGATATTGTTACTTCAAGAGCTGTAGCGAATCTTAGAGTTCTTGCCGAACTTTCTCTTCCATTAGTAAATTTTAAAGGAGTATTTGTAGCCTATAAAGGTAGCAATTTAGATGAACTTGAAGATGCCAAAGATACAATTGAAATAATGCATGGAAAAATTTTAAGAATTATAACCTTTATATTGTATGACTATGATAATGTTGAAAGAAATATAATAGCCATTCGAAAATATGAAGATACAAAATTAAAAGAATTAAGACCGTATAATAAAATATTGCATAAACCACTTGCGAAAAATGACTAAATAAGTTAGAATTAAATAATAGAGGTAGGGGTTAAAAGTGGATGCTGAAAAACAAACAGAAACACAAGTTTTAAATGTGCCTATTGAAGACATAATTCCTAATCGTTTTCAACCACGTCTTAATTTTGATGAAAACTCATTAAAGGAACTTGCATCTTCAATTAAAGAACATGGGATTATTCAACCCCTAGTTTTAAGACGTCTTAATGACAAGTATGAGATCATTGCGGGTGAAAGAAGATATAAAGCTGCTAAACTAGCTGGGCTTACTTCGGTACCAGCAATTCTTAGTGATTTAGATGATAATGCTAGTGCTGAAGTAGCAATTGTAGAAAATGTTCAAAGAAAAGATTTAACTTCTATTGAAGAGGCAAAATCATATAAAGCTTTACTTGATAAAGGGTATTTAACTCAAGAAGAGTTAGCGAAAAAAATGGGCTTAAGTCAATCAGCAATATCTAATAAATTAAGATTATTATCTTTATCTGATGAAGTACAAAAAGCCATTATGGAAAGTAAGATTTCAGAAAGACATGCAAGAAGCCTTCTTGGGTTAGAATCTGAAGAAGATCAAAATAAATGGTTAAAAAAAATTATTGATGAAAGGTTAACAGTGAGAGACTTGGATAAAAAATTAAAAGAATTAAATAAAAATCCTGAATCAGAAGATGATGTACCAATTATTGCTTCAACACCAAGTATTTCTGATATTAAGGAAAAAGCTACGGATTTATTTACTAATAAACCAGTTCAAAATAGTACCAATATTTCTGATAATTCAGATAGTGTAGAAATTAAAGAGACTAAAATACCTAATAAATTCTTTAATTTTTTAGAGGACGAATCCGCAAATATGAATGTTTCTGAAGTTGCTCATTCATATGAAGTTCCTAAAAATAATGAATCAGTTGAAGAAACTAATATTCAACCACCGGTTGAAAATGAAGAAATTGAAATGTTAGATTTTGATATTTCAACTCCTGTAACTGAAGAACCTAAAGAAGAAAATATAACTAAAGAAGTAGAAACTCCAAAAGAAGAAAAAGTATTTAATTTAGATAAAGCTACGGAATTATTTAATAAATTAGAAGATGATTTAAGAAATAATAATTATAAAATTAGTATGACTAAAGAAAATGATGAAAAAGAAATAAGATATACAATCACAATAGATAAAGAATAATTATTGTATAAAATTAAATTAATAAAATGAAAGGTAATATTTTTTACCTTTTATTTTTTGTCGAAAATTGAGAAGTTTTGACAAGGTTTGTCGAAAGTGTTGCCAAGATAAAATATATGTATAAAATATAGTCCTCGAGACGAGAAGTCTAGCCTTTCTTTTCAGGGGGTTTTGAAAAACAAAATCTATGAAGAGGAGGTATGTTGTATGAAATTAATAGTAGCAATATTATTGAAAGTAATTTCTTGTATCAAAAACAACTTGTTTAATCAAAAAAAAGAAACTATCTCTATTAGAATAAACATCCAAAAGAGATAGTACAAATACCATAAGGCAACGATTTCTCGTCTCCTTAAATTGATTATAGCAAATTTGAATATAAATATCAATTATCTTCTTTACCTACAACTTCGGCTTTACTAATATTTGGTTCACTTCCTTTTAGATAATAATACATAACAGCTCTACTTGAATCTTTAGTTACTTCTCCAGTTACAGCATCAAGAATTATTCCTACGACATCATTTGGAGTTTCATACCAATTATTTTCATAACCGGTTTGAATTTCTTCCATTGTATCAGCCCAAATATTTTTAGCAACACTACTATAACTTTTTGTAAATTCACGGTTATTATCATAACCTAACCAAACAAGCATTAAATCATCTTTATTATACCCAACTGTCCAATAATCAGTAGGAGTTGTTCCTGTTTTGATGGCATATTTTCGAGAGAGTTTTCCTGCAATTGTCACAGCCGTAGCACTTGTATAATCTCTAAAGGCGGAACTAGTTGTATTGGAAAGAAGTTCATTTAAAATATAAACATAGTTAGGATTTAAAACTAAACTATTTTTTTCATTTTTTGTATAAATAACAACCCCATTAGCATCTTCAATTTTTCTAATTAAATATAAATCTTTTTTATAGCCTCCAGATGCCAATGTATTATAGCCAGTAGCATAATCTAAAATATTTATTTCTCCTGTCCCTAAAGCAAGAGAAGGGACAGGAAGAAGTTCTTCTTTTATTCCAGCTCTTTTTGCTGTTTTAACAAGTTCTTTGGGACCTAAAAACAAATTAGTTTTAACGGCATAAATATTGTCTGAAAAAGCAATTGCAGCCGCCATGGTAATATCTTTATTGGCATATTTGTCGTTAGAATTAGTTGGTGAATAACTTTCTTTATTATTAATATTAAAAGTTGTATATTCACTTTTAAATTTAGATGATGATACTAAATTATTTTCTAAAGCAGTATAGTACAAAAAAGCTTTCATAGTGGAGCCAACTTGTCTTTTGGATTCCGTAGCGCGGTTATATTCGCTTAAGCTATAATCATAACCCCCAGTTAAGGCTTCAATTTTGCCACTCATAGGGTCCACTATGACACTTGATACTTGGACTTCACTTTCAGAATTTAGATTTTTTAAAATATTTTTTTCTAAACTAGTTTGTTTAGCCATATCTAAATTAGTATATATTTTAAGACCTCCAGTTTCTAAAATACTTTTACTAATTCCTAGTTCTTCTAATTCTTTATAAACAGCATTTTGATAATACATAAGCATTTGTAAGTTATTTTCACTATTTTTTCCATATATCTCTAAATTATCAAAATTAAGATTTTCATATTCTTCTTTAGTTATTTCTTCATTATTATATAAAACCTTAGCTACTATTTTAGCGCGGTTAATCGCGGCATCTAAATTTGAGACAGGATTATATTTATTGGGACTTTTCGGAATACCAGCTAGCATAATGGCTTCTTCTAAAGTTAAATCACTGACATCTTTATTAAAATAATAACTTGCAGCATTACTAACTCCATAGTTGCCATTTCCATAATTAATAGTATTGAGATAAGCTTCTAGAATTTCATCTTTATCGTATTGAATTTCCGCAATAACAGTTAAAAAAGCTTCTTCAAATTTTCTTTTCCAAGTTTGGTCAAAATCTAAATATAAATTTTTAACTAATTGTTGGGTAATCGTCGAAGCACCTTCCACAATATGTCCACTGGAGATGTTATTAACCATGGCTTTGCCAATTCTTAAGATATCAAAACCTTTATGGGTATAAAACTTTTTATCTTCAACAGTAATAACCGCCTTAACTAATTTTTCATCAATTTCATTTAAATCAGCCCAAGTTGAAGTACTACTTCCTTTAACTACCAAAGTATCTTTATTATCATATAAATAAAAAGTTCCATTATTGGTTATATTAAGTTTTGGGGTAATAAGGGCATAAATATTGATTCCAATATAAGAAATAATAAAGGCTAAAAAGCCAAATAAAATTATTTTTAAAGTAAGTCTTTTAAAGCGCAATTTTTCATCACCTTTTATATTATGCAAAAAATCTTTAAAATTATGTTGAAATTATATAGTTGTTATGTTATAGTTTTTAAGACAAAAGAGGTGATTATATCAAAACATTAATAAACTGGCGTTTATTAAATGATGATAAGTTAATCATTAATAATGAAAAAGTCCTATGTGAGTTTAAAAAAGATGAATATTTAATTTATAAAGAAGATGATTATGAAAATCGAATATTCTTTAAGCAAAAAACTTATGAAAGAGAGAATAAAGATACTTTATTTGAAGTTGATTTTAAAAATGAGACTTTTCGATTTTTACTTAAAGAAAAAAACTATGAAGTTAAAGATAAATTAGATGATTGTTTATTTAAAATAGATAAGGAAATAACCTTATTATATAAATTTGGTGATGAAGAAAAGAAAATAATAATACAAATATTATAGTAATATATTTAAGATATTGCATATAATGAGTAGAATGAAGGAGAATGAATATGAATTTAAAAGATATACCAAAAGAAGAATTAGAATCAATGAGTTATGATGAAATAGCTTATTTAGTATTAGAAAAAAATGGTAAGAAAATGAAACTTTTAGATTTATTTAAAAAAGTTTGTAAAGTTTTAGACTTACCAGAAGAAACAGTAGAAGATAGAATTGCTGATTTCTTTGAACTTTTATCTATTAATAAAAAATTTGTTTTACTTCCTAATGGTTATTGGGATTTATCAACTAATCATGTTCAAGACATGGTGGTAGAAGATGAAGAAGATAGTGATAGTTTAGAATTAGAAGATACGGAAGAAGAA
This sequence comes from uncultured Bacilli bacterium, assembly GCA_947627805.1. Lineage (GTDB taxonomy): Bacteria > Bacillota_I > Bacilli_A > RF39 > UBA660 > SIG200. The sequence goes on along the minus strand of CANQXB010000006.1, from coordinate 7,210 downwards.
CTAGAAGAGGAAGAAACAGAAGATGATGACATTTTCTATGATAATGAATTAGATGATAGTGATGAAGATGATGATGAATTAAAAGATTTAGTTATCATAGATGATGAAGAAAATTTAACAGAATAATATTTTTATTTTTTAATTTATTAAGAAGAAACAATGTGAGACATAATGTTTCACTTTTTATTTCAAATGGGAGGTTTTATGAAATTTTTAAAAAATATTGGAATTAGAATTTCTTTTATAACGATATTAATTAATTTTTTATTATTTTTATTTAAATTAATTGCGGGGATTATGGGACATTCAGGCGCTATGGTATCTGATGCAGTCCATTCTTTATCGGATGTTATAACGACCATTTTAGTTATTTTTGGTCTTGTTATGTCTAGTAAAAGTGCTGATAGAGAGCATCCTTATGGTCATGAAAGAATCGAATCCGTTTTTGGCATAATTTTATCTTTTATGTTATTTTTAACGGGAGCAGGTATTGGTTATAATGGTTTACTTAAAGTTATTCATCATAGTAATTTAGTAGTGCCTGGTTTAATTTCTTTAATTGCGGCTTTAATTTCAATTTTAGTTAAAGAAAGTATGTATCATTATACAATTTATTATGCCAAAAAATTAAATTCTACATCTTTAAGAGCGGATGCTTGGCATCACAGGAGTGATGCTTTATCAAGTATTGCCTCATTTATTGCTATTTTAGCATCTCGTTTAGGTCTTCCTATTTTAGACCCAATTTGTAGTATGGTAATATCTATTTTTATTATGGCTAGTGCTATTTCTATTTTTAAGGAAGCTACGAAAGAAATGGTTGATACTGCCGTTGATAGTGAAACATATAATAATATTTTAAATACTATCAAAAATTGCCATGAAGATTTAGTAGTTAATGATTTAAAAACGAGAATGTTTGGGAGTAAAATTTATATTGATTTAGAAATAGCTATTGATGGTAATACTTCTTTAAAGAAAGCCGATAATTTGGCTCAAAAAATTCATAATAAAGTTGAACAAGAATTTAATTTAGTTAAACATTGTAATATACATGTAATTCCTAAAAAATAACTTGAATAAATCTATTAATTAAAGAAAAAATAGAGTATTCTTGACAAAATTACTGATAAATGATAAAATTTCAGTAGATTTGTCAAAAGGTGATAATAATGGAAAAGAAAACAATCGAAGAATTTAAAGAAGAAAGTAATATTGAAATTATCAAATCTCTTATGAAAGTACATAATGGGTATGTTACTTCGAAAGAAATAACCAATTTAGGAATTCATAGAATGTATTTAAATACCATGTGGAAAAAAGGTATGGTTGAAAGAGTTGGTAATGGAGTTTATATGGATCCAAATATAATAGAGGACTTTTATTATATATTCAATCTAAGTATGCCCAATACTATTTTTTCACATATGACAGCCCTTTATTTTCATAATCTATCTAATAAAGCACCTAATAGTGAATATGATATAACTGTAAGAAAAAATTACAATAGCCCTCATCTAAAAGGAAAAGACGTCTTTTATGTTTCTAATGATATTTATGAGCTAGGTCTTATCGAGGTTGAAACTCCTCTAGGTAATAAAGTAAGAGCCTATGATAAAGAAAGGTGTATTTGCGATATTATTAGGTCTAAAAAAAGAATGGATTCTGAACTTGTTAAGTATAGTGTTCGAGAATATGTTAAAAGAAAAGATAAAGATTTAATAAAACTTTCTAAATATGCTGATGCCATGGGAATAAAAGATGAAGTAATGAATTATGTAGAGGTGTTTTGTGACTAGCAGAAGTTTAAAAGATAAATTAAAAAATATCTCTAAAGAAAAAGGTGTTGATTTTAACACTTTGTTAAGACTTTATATGTATGAAAGATTTATTGAAAGATTATATGTAAGTAAATATAGAGATAATTTTATTTTAAAGGGTGGATTTTATATTAGTATTTTATTTGGTATTGAAAATAGAACCACTATGGATGTTGACTCTGCCTTAAAAAATGTAAATTTTTCTCAAGATGAAATTATAGAAATGATTAAAGAAATTATTGCAATTAATCTAAATGATAATGCCAAATTAAGTTGTTTAGGTATTGAACAAATTAGAGAAGAAGATAAATATGGTGGGTTTCGTATTAATATTCAAGTTAAAATTGAGGAAGTAATGGAAAAATTTCATATTGATATTGTTACTGGCGACCCTATAACACCACAAGAAATAAGTTATAAATATAAGCCTTTGTTAAGAGATGATTATATTAATTTATGGGCTTATAATTTAGAAACTATACTTGCCGAAAAATTAGAAACTATTTTAAGTAGAGTTGAATTAAATGGTCGAATGAAAGATTTTTATGATATTTATTTAATTTATACGAAAGATTGGGATAATATTAATAGAGATAATTTAAAAGCAGCAATTCAAAAAACATTTTTTAAAAGAGATTATAAAGGAAATATTATAGAGACTTTAAATATAATTAAAAATAGTAATGTGTTAAAAAATAGGTGGAAAAGTTATCAAAGAAAATATAATTATACAAAAGATATTTCATTTGAAGATATAATGAATTCTTTAGAAATAATGTTAAATAAAATAAATAAAGTTATATTATAGAATAAATTAATTGCTAGATTTTATTTATAATGTTATAATTTTTCTTGAAAAAGGTGATATTATGTTTGAAAGATTAGATAATATAGTAGCAAAGTATAATGAATTAAAAGAAGAACTTACAAAACCAGAAGTATTAAATGATTATAACAAGTTAAAAACATTATCTAAAGAACAAAGTGATTTAGAGGAAGTAGTTAATAAATATGATGAATATAAGAATACTTTAAAAGCTTTAGAAGAAGCTAAAAGTATGCTAAATGATCCTGAATTTAAAGAAATTGCCGAAAGTGAAGTAGAAAGTCTTACTAGTAAAATTGAAAGTCTTAAAAGTGAACTTGAAATATTACTTGTTCCTAAAGATGAGAACGATGGCAAAAATGTTATTATGGAAATAAGAGGAGCTGCTGGAGGAGACGAAGCTAATATATTTGCTGGCGATTTATTTAGAATGTATTCATATTATGCTGAAAATAATGGTTGGAAAATAGAAGTTTTAAATGCTATTGAAGGTACTAGTGGGGGTTATTCGCAAATAGAATGTATGATTAAAGGTGATAATGTTTATTCTAAATTAAAATACGAAAGTGGTTCGCATAGAGTTCAAAGAGTACCAGTAACCGAAACCCAAGGGAGAGTGCATACTTCCACAGCGACAGTTTTAGTTATGCCGGAAGTTGAAGATGTCGATATTGAAATCAAAGAAAGTGATTTAAAAATAGATGTTTTCCATTCTAGTGGGGCTGGTGGTCAATCTGTTAATACTTCTAACTCAGCGGTTAGAATTACGCATATTCCAACTGGGGTAGTAGTAGGTTGTCAAACTGAAAGAAGTCAACTTAAAAATAAAGAGAATGCAATGAAGTTACTTAGAATTAAATTACATGATGAAATGAAACAAAAACAAGATGCTTCGGTAGAAGCTGAAAGAAAGAGTAAAATTGGAACTGGCGATAGATCAGAAAAAATTAGAACCTATAATTACCCTCAAAATAGAGTTACAGACCATCGCATTAATTTTTCCGTTATGGAACTTGATAGAGTTATGAATGGTCATTTAGATCCAATAATAGAAGCTTTAATTACGGAAGATTTACGTTTAAAATTACAAGGAGAAAATAAATAAAATATTATGAACATAATATTTAGTGATTATGTTTGCCTTGATTGTGGTAGTATTCAAGTATTTCCGATGTTTAATAATAAAAAAATTGGCACTGTTGTTGATGCTTATTGTTTTGATTGTCAAAGAAGAACTAGACATATGGCTGTCGGAGATTATCAAACTTTTATAAATTGGAATACTTCTAAAGAGGCAGATGAATTGAGAAGGATTATTGAAGAGAAAAAAAGTTATGGAAGATAATTATGATATTAATTTATTAAAAAAATATTTACCTAAAGAGAAATTAGAAGAAGGATTAAAAAAATTAGAAAGTGGTTACCCAGTGCAATATATTATCGGTAATGTTGATTTTTATAATACGAATATTTTAGTTAATGAAAATGTTTTAATACCAAGATTTGAAACAGAATATTTAGTTGAAAAAACAATTAAATATTTAAAAGTTTTAAATATTACTAAACCTAAAATATTAGAAATAGGAGTTGGCAGTGGTTGTATAAGTATTGCTTTAAAGAAAAATATTGATTGTGATATAACCGGAATAGATATAAGTGAAAAAGCTTTAGAAGTAGCTAAAATAAATGCCCAAAATAATAATGTTGATATTAATCTTCTTGAGGCAAATATTGAAACTTATAATGATAATAGTAAATATGATTTAATTATTAGTAATCCTCCTTATGTTCCTTATAATTCTAAAATTGGAGAAAGTATTAAATATGAACCAGAAATAGCTATATATGCCCAAGAAGAGGGATTATATTTTTATAAAATTATTTTAGAAAAGATTAAAAATAATTTAAAAGATAATTATTTAATTGCTTTGGAAATAGGAGATAAAGAAGGTCAAAAAATAAAAGAATTAGCGAATTATTATTTAAATAATCCTTATGTATTAATTTTAAAAGATTATAATAATTATGAAAGATATGTTTTTATATCTAATCAAATATTAAACAATATAGAATAACTTTTAAAAATAATAGATACCTTATTTAAACACCTTATTGATTTTTTAGAGATAAGGAGATATAATCAAAATAGAGAATAAAACAAGATAAAGAAAGGTTTTATTATGATAAAAGAAAAATTAAGTGATAAGGAGTATAAAAATTTTGTAATATCGGGAACAATTTTAATGTTAAGTGTGTTTTTGATAATAATAAATGCTTTTATTCAAGAGACACATGCATATTATAAGAAAACAGATTCAATTCAAATATTTAATTCTAAAATAGCGGATTTTAGGTCACCAGCATTAACAAAATTTTATGTAAATGAAGAGAAAGAAGAAAAATATACAAATCAACAAGAAAACACGGCCTATTTTGAATGGGAAGAAGATAGTGAAATAGAGCAAGTATGTGTAACTGAGAAAAGTAAAGAAGAATGTGAATGGGTAGATGCAAGTAAGAGTACAAAATTTAAATTAGAAAATACAGAAGATGGAGAAAAGACATTAAGGGGATATGTAAAGAAGAAAAATGGTCAAATATCAGGAGGAATAGAAGATAAGATAATATATGATGGAACAAAGCCAGTATGTGGAAAAGTAAATAAGACAGCAACAGGAACAAGTGGAGTAAGTGGAAATGTTGAATGTAGTGATGAATTAAGTGGATGTAGTCAAGCAAGTTTTGAATTTACATATTTAAAATCAACAAGTGATGTTTATATTTATGATATAGCAGGAAATAGTAATAATTGTTCAGTACCTGTATCGCACTATACTACGGAAGGATATTATACAAAGAGGGTTTGTTCATGTTCAAAATATAATACTGATTCAGGTTCAGTTTGTGGAGCTTGTTTAAATACATCTTGTACAGGTTATTCATGTCCTAGTGGCTATACATTATATGATACGGAATGTAGGACGACTGGTGGCGGATTATATGTATATCCTCAAGAGCCGGGATTCTCTTGTAGTAAAGCATGTGGTAACAGAGGACTTACACCTCATGAATCTAGTACTGAATGTCATTGTTACAATTCCCTTCCGGCAACTTGCGATGGAACTACTTGTTTAAGTTGGCCAACATGTGAGGATTCATCATTTGGTTGTAAAACTTGGAGTTATAGTTGTGATGTAACATATCCTTCTTATTGTAGTGAATCAGAAACTAATACAACTAAAACAACATGTAGTTATTATCCAGGCTCAACAACTTATAGTTAATAATAAATAAATAATTGAGGAAATTTTTCCTCTTTTTATTTTACTTATATATTTATATTTTTTTAGTTTATAACGAGAATAATTATTTTCTTTTATGAGGTATTCTTTCATCAGTAAGATATAGAATATAATCAATAGGAACATTATAATAAATAGCTAAATTAATAATATTAATTGTTGGTATATTATTTGAACCTGTTTCATAGTCGCTATAACCAGTACGACTCATATTAAGAATTTTAGAAACATCTTTTTGTTTTAAATCTTTATCTTCTCTTATTTCTTTTAATCTATTCATATTGTAATTAGTATGAATTATTTTGGAAATAGGATATTTATCTTTAATATTAGTTAATCCTAAAATATAATCAATAGAAACGTTATAATAATTTGATAATTTTGTTAATAAAATTATTGGTATTATTCTAGTTTCTGTTTCATATTGTGAATAACCATTTTGGCTTATATTAAGTATTTGGGCAATTTCTTTTTGCGATACATTTTTTTCTTTTCGTAAAATTTTAAGTTTATTCATAGTTATCACATTAAAATTATATATGCCGTGCATTGAGATATTGATTTTTGCCGTTTAGTGAGATATAATTTATCTATACTATATACCAAATAGTGGCATAATTGGTAATGTTTTGCATTTTAATATTTGTAACATTAAATAAAAGGGAGTTAAAAAATGAGAGATATCTTAAAGAAAATAAATAAGAAAGAAAAAGTAATCATAGGATTAACTTTAGGAGTGTTAGTAATAACATTTGTAAGTATCACATTAAAAGATACTCATGCTTTTTATAGTGGTAAAACAGAATTATCTTTGTTTAGTGCTAAAATAGGAAACTTTAAACCAATATTAAATACTTTTTATATAAAAGATACAAATACTCCAAAATATACTAATCAAAATATAAATACAGTATATTTAACATGGGGAGATAATAATAAAAATATAAATGAGATGTGTATAACTGAAGGAGATGTAGATAGTTGTAGTTGGCAAGCAATAAGTAATAATACTCAATATACTTTTGCTAATGATACAGAAGGAGAAAAAATAGTAAAAGGTTATGTAAGAGATAAAGTAGGAAATAAATCAATAGAGAAAAGTGATACAATCATCTATGATAAGACAGCTCCAACAATAGAAAGTGCTACTGCTGAAGATATAACTCAAACCGGATTTACCATAAATATAACCGCTAATGATAATAAAGAAGGCGTAAGTAAAACCAGTGGTATAGATAAATATTGTTATGGAACAGAAGATT